>JAUCPW010000059.1 GCA_030373045.1 Candidatus Fermentibacter sp. | reverse complement strand
CTCGGGCGCCCTCGCCGGTTTCACTGTGCGCTTCGCGGAGTACGCCGTCAGCCCCTACTGCTTCGGCCAGCAGGAGGTCTTCATCCCGCTGGAGCTCCTTCGCCCCTGACTGGTGTGAGTTCCTGATCCGGCAATCCACTGTAGAGGCTCTTCCCGAGCTCACTGTCCGATCTATAGATGGATGATCAGAGCCGCTGTAGCCACTTACGACAGGTTCTGTCCCGTATGGTACCCCCGACGGGACTCGAATTCCGAAGCGGAATGACACTGTCAATCACTTCCAGGATTGAGTTCTTTATCGACCTCTGATCGCCTGGTCTTGCTGATCGAAGGCCGAGAGTTCATTCGGGAGATTAACCAGAGTCTCCTAGTTGGCTATTTACCCGATCATCGGATCAATGTTGAGGTTGTCGATCAAGGCTAGAGAGACTTGCGAAACCTCAGCATGGCGAGCGAGCCGAGGGCCGCGCCGATGGCGGCGAGGGCGGCGAACTGCGGCCAGAGCACGTCGAGCCCAACGCCCTTCAGGAAAATCCCGCGCACGATGACCAGCATGTGGCGCACGGGGTTCGCCAGGGTGGCCACCCGGAGGAATCCCGGCATGTTCTCAACCGGGAAGACGAAGCCCGAGAGAAGCACCGCGGGCATGATCACGAAGAAGACCGACAGCATGGCCTGCTGCTGGGTCCTGCTCATCGTGGAGATGAGCACACCGGCGCCGAGCGTGCTGACTATGTAGACGCACCCGCCGGCCAGCAGGAGGAGCACGCTGCCCCTCATCGGGATCCCGAACCAGGTGGCGGCGACGGCGGTGACCACGATTATGTCGGCAAGGCCGATCATTCCGAATGGCAGGGTCTTGCCGAGGATGAACTCCCACTTCCGCAGAGGCGTCACCAGAACCTGCTCCAGAGTGCCCGTCTCCTTCTCGCGCGAGATGGCCATGCTCGACAGCATCAGGGTGATGATCATCACTATCATCGCGATCACCCCGGGCACGAAGAAGAACCTGCTCTCGAGGCCCGGGTTGAACCACGCGACTGTCTGCAGGTCGACGGCTGGCGGGACGGGGACAAAGCCCGACGCGGCCGCTTCCTCCTCCAGCCTGCGCGAGGCGAACATGCCTGTCGCGACAGTCAGGTAACCGGCCACCACGCGGGAGGTCACCGCCTCCGAACCATCCGTGATTATCTGGATAGAGGTCCGCCTTCCCAGGACGAAGTCGCCGAACCCGTCGGGGATGACCAGGGCGGCGTCGACCTCCCCCCGGTCGAGAAGGTCGGCGAGGCCCTCTTCGCGGCCGGTGCCGACCAGGTCGAAAACGCCGCTGCCCTCGAGGGCCTCGGTCAGCATCCGGCTCTCGGCGGACATGTCCCTGTCCAGGACGGCCACAGTGGCGCCAGACACGTCCGTCGTCACCGCGTACCCGAACACGAGGGTCTGCAGTACCGGGACCACGAAGATCACCGTGCGCATCCGGGGGTCGCGGAAGGCCTGTATGAGCTCCTTCCGGACGATCGCGCGGAGCCGCGGGGACGCCATCAGTCGAGCCTCAGCCTGAGCCGGCGCCGTGCCACGGCCAGCATCAGGATGGTGAATGCGACGAGGGCGGCGGCATCCGCCGCCACCATGGCGAAGCCTC
The DNA here is from genome assembly GCA_030373045.1 of Candidatus Fermentibacter sp. Taxonomy (NCBI): domain Bacteria; kingdom Pseudomonadati; phylum Candidatus Fermentibacterota; class Candidatus Fermentibacteria; order Candidatus Fermentibacterales; family Candidatus Fermentibacteraceae; genus Candidatus Fermentibacter; species Candidatus Fermentibacter sp. Next base: position 82,240 of record JAUCPW010000059.1, on the reverse strand, counting down.
CGCCCTTGAGGAAGACGGCCTTCAGGCCTGCGACGATGTACCTGGAAGGCAGCAGCCTGCTGACGAGCCTGATGAACACGGGCATCCCGGAGATGTCGTAGACGAATCCCGACAGCAGGAATGACGGCAGGAACGATGTGACGATGGCGATCTGGCTCGCGAGGAGCTGGTTCCGTGCCGCGATGCTTATCGCGAGGCCCATGGCCTGAGCTCCCACGATGAACAGCAGCATGACGGCGGCCAGTGCCATGAGGTTGCCGCGCAGGGGCACGCCGAAGACGAGGGTCGCCATGCCCACGGTCATGGCAGCGTCGAGCATCCCCAGAGCGATATAGGGCAGCAGCTTGCCCAGGATCAGCTCCCCCGGCCTCAGGGGGCTCGCGGCAAGCTGCTCCATCGTCCCGTTCTCCCACTCGCGGGCGACGGTGAGGGACGTGAGCATCGCGGCCACGACCATCAGGATGACCGCCGAGAGGCCGGGGATGATGGCGTTGCGCGTCTCGCGCGAGGAGTTGTACCAGTTGCCCGTGCGCACCTCGACGATCGGCGGGGCCGGCGTGCGGCCGGGGACGGCGAACGAGGAGGCGATGCTCCGGGCATACATCATCGCCGCCATGGCCGTTCGGGAGTCACTCCCGTCGAGGATGAGCTGGACCCTTCCGGAACGCCCGGCCGCGATGCTGTCGGTGAATCCCGCATCGATCACGAGGGCGGACGAGATCTCGCGCCTGTCGATGGCATCGGAAAGGTCGTCGTAGTTCGCGAGTGGCCTGACCAGCCCGAAACCTGCCGATGCGTCGAAGGCCTGAACCAGAGCCCTGCTCTCCGGGGTGCGGCCCTGGTCCAGCACTCCCAGGGGCACCTCCTCGACGTCGAGCGACAGCGCCCAGCCGAACAGGATCATCAGCAGAAGCGGCATCGCCAGGCCCATGCCCATGCTGCGCGGGTCGCGGAGGATGTGGACGGCCTCCTTGCGGGCCACGGCGGCGACACGGCCCGGGTTCACTCCGCGTCCCCCGTTCTGCCGGATCATGCAGTACCCCGCACGAGCCTCACGAAGACATCCTCCAGGGTGGGTTCGATGACCCTCGCGGCACTCACGCCGGGGATGGCCGACAGGACAGCCGCCGAGGCGGCGGGACCGGCCGAATAGGCGTGGACTGCATCCCCGAAGAGGAAGGCCTCCTCGACGCCGGCCGCCTTCGACAGAGCGTCGAGCATGCCCGACGGGTCCGCGCAGCGGACTTCGACCACTCCCGGGCCGTATCCGCGCCGGAGGTCGCCCGGGGTCCCGGAGGCGACGAGCCTTCCTGCGTGGATCATCGCAAGCCTGCTGCAGAAGTCGGCCTCCTGCATGTAGTGCGTGGTGACGAACACCGTGACGCCGCTCCCGGCGAGGCCGTAGATGATGTCCCAGAACTCGCCTCGGGTGCGCGGATCGACCCCCGAGGTCGGCTCGTCGAGGAAGAGGATGCGCGGGTGGTGCATCAGCGAGCACCCGAGCGCCAGCCTCTGCCTCCTGCCGGGGTCGAGGGATGAGACCGCCAGCGGCTCGGACCCGGCCAGCCCCACTTCCGCGAGCACCTCTCCGATCCTCGCCGAAGCCTCCCTGCCGTCCAGGCCGTACACGCCCGCGAAGAACGCGGCGTTCTCGACCACCGTCAGGTCCCTGTAGAGCGAGAACCGCTGACTCATGTAGCCGATACCGGCCCTCACCTCCTCGGGCCGCCTGGCCACATCGATCCCGTCTATCACGGCCGTGCCGGAGGTGGGCCTCAGGAGCCCGCACATGATCCTGATGGTGGTCGACTTGCCTGCGCCGTTCGGGCCGAGGAAGCCGAAGACCTCTCCCCGCTCGACCGAGAGCGAGATCGAGTCGACCGCTGTGAACCGTCCGAAGCGCTTCACGAGCCTGTCGAGGAGCACGGCCGTCTCAGCCATGCGGATCCTCCCTCACCAGCCCGGCCAGGATGTCCTCCAGCGTGGGTTCGACGGCCTCGGGCGGGGAGAACGGGATGCCGGCCGCTTTCAGAGCACCGGAAGGATCATGGATTCCCTCGCTCTTCGCGATCAACCTCACCCTGTCGCCCCTGGGCTCGGCCCGGCATCCGGCACCGATCGTCTCCGAAAGGAGCTTCGCCGCCTTCCAGGGCTCGGGGGTGCGGATCTCGCTGACCGCGAGCCCGGAGGAGGAGCGCAGATCGGCCGGGCTGCCCCCGGCCTTCACCCTGCCGCGGTCGAGCAGGATCACCCTCGCGCACCTCTCTGCCTCGTCGAGGTAGCTGGTGGAGATGACCACGGTCACCCCGCCGCCGACGAGGTCGTGCAGGATGGCCCAGAAATCGCGCCTCGAAACCGGGTCGACGCCGTTCGTGGGCTCGTCCAGGAGCAGGACGCCGGGCGTGTGGATCAGCGCGCACATGAGTGCGAGCTTCTGCTTCATGCCGCCCGAGAGCCTTCCGGCCCTGCGCTTCATGAACGGGCCCATGCCGCTGAACTCGAGCAGCCGGACGGACCGCCTGCGCCGCTCGTCCGGCGCGACCCGGTAGATGCCGGCGAAGAAGGAGAGGTTCTCCTCGACGGTGAGGTCGTCGTAGAGGCCGAACTGCTGACTCATGTACCCGGTGCGGTCCTTGACCTCCCAGGGCGACTCGACCGTGTCGAATCCCATCACCCGCGCCCTGCCCGCGGAGGGCGTGAGAACCGTCGAAAGCAGCCGGAGGCATGTGGTCTTCCCCGAGCCGTCCGGACCCACGATACCGAAGATGGCGCCGGGATCGACCCTGAACGTGGCGCCCGCCAGGGCGTCGACATCACCGAATCTCCTGCCGAGGTCCTCCGCCTCGACGGCCGGAACGGTCATTCCGGCCGCTCCTCCAGCGGGATCGAGATGTCCACGGGCATGCCCGCCTTCAGGATGCCTTCGGGATTGGCCACCCTGAAGGTGAGCCTGTAGACGAGGCTCACCCTCTCCTCGCGCGTCTCCACAGTGGAGGGGGTGAACTCGGCCTCGTCGGAGATCGTTGCAAGGTGCGCCATGAGCGCACCTTCACCGAGGCCGTCGCAGGAGACGAAGGCCTCCTGCCCCAGCCTGAGTGACGCCATATCGGGCTCCGGCGCCCAGGCCACCACGTCCACCGTATCCATCAGGCCGAGGATGATCGAAGTGCCGCCGGCCGCTGCCATCTCGCCCGGCTCCACTGCGACAGTCAGCACGGAGGCGTTGCGCGGGCTCACCAGCACCGCGTCAGCGAGGCGCTCGAGGGCAAGGGCGTGGGCGGCCTCGGCGGCCTCGACCCGGGCTGCCGCGGCCTCGATGTCGCTCGTCCTGTAGCCTTCGGAGGCGAGGGAGTAGCCCTGGTCGGCAGCGGCCAGCGCCGCCTCGGCGAGCAGAAGGGCTGTGTGCGCGTTCTCCCATTCCCGCATCGACACCGCGTCGGCTTCGTAGAGAGCGTCGATGCGCGCATACTCGGAGCGGGCCAGGTCGACCGCGGCTTCGGCGCTCTCGCGCGAGGCGTACGCCTGTCCCACCTCCTGCGGGCGGAGGCCGCCCTCGAGACCGGCCTGGACTGCCCTGAGGGCTTCGAGCTCGGCAGCCCTCATGTCCGCCTCCAGGGCGAGCCGGACGGGGTCGAGCACGGCCAGCGTGTCGCCTGCGGCGACCCGGCCACCCTCCTCCGCCAGTACCGATTCGACCGTGCCGGAGACTCCGAACGCCAGACGGATGCTCGTGACCTCGACAGAGCCCGGGAGCTCGAGGTCTCCGGCACCTCGCCCGCAGCTGGCGGCCGCCGCGAGCATGACCGCAAGCGATGCTGATGCAATTTCCGCGTGCCTCATCTCATGCACCCTCCACAGAGAGGCCGTTCAACAGCAGATCGCAGAGCTTCTCGGTCATCTCGCCGGATTCCAGAGGCCCGGAGGGGTCTCCCCTCTCGGCGAGCCGCCGCCTGAACGGGATCCCGGCCGCGAGGAACATCACTGTCCCTGCCAGGAGGAACTGGGCGAATGCCGGGTCGACGGGCCTCAGCACGCCGGATTCGACGCCGCGCTCGACTATCGTGCGGACGAGAGAGAGAAGGTTCTCGAGCCTCTCCACCGATCCCTCGCCCATGTTCGCCCCGCCGCCGGCGACCTCGCGCAGGATGATCGCCGGAGCAACCGGATTGCTGAAGGTCATCGAGACGAAGCCCCCGACCGCTTTCCGGAGCATGTCGCGGGGATCGCCGCCTTCCTCGATGATCTTCTCGAGCATGGCCCTGCCCCGGGCCTGTATCGACCCTACGACGGAGTCGTACAGGGTCTTCTTGTCGCCGACGTGATAGTAGAGCATGGCCTTGTTGACGCGGGCCCTGCGGGCGATCTCCTCTACGCGGGCGCCGTCGAAGCCCTTTTCGGCGAAGACTTCGGCGGCGGCCTCGAGGATGGCCTCCCGGGAGGCAGTCTTCTGCATGGCTCTCCTCCGTTCAACCCTTTGGTTTAACCGAACATTTATATAACAGGTGTTCGTGACGGTCAATCCTCGTCCGGCAAGGATCCCGGCAGGTCAGTCGCCCAGGATGACCAGTTTCGAGGGCGGGCAGTCCAGTGTGGGGAGCCTGACGATGTAGACTCCGGCGGGGAGATGCCGCGCCGATCCCGGCGAGACGACTCCCGTAGCCCCCGGGGGGCCCTGCGGGGTGTCGACGGAGGCGACCAGGCGCCCGGCGGCGTCGTAGATCTCGAGAGGCAGCGGGCTCCCATCGTGTCCGGGGATGGAAATCGAGAACGACCCGTGCGCGGGATTGGGGGTCATCGCGAAGGCCTGCATCGAAGGCGAGCCTTCCTCGTCCCCGATGCCCGTCTCCGGGCAGAACCCGTCCGGATCGGTCTTGACCAGCCAGAAGTCCTCGTCCGTCGAGTCCGCCAACCCTCCGCAGAGGGCGAATCCGCCGTCGGGGGCCTGAACCACGCCCAGCCCGCGATTCATGAGACCCGGCGTCTCGTAGGTCCTCGTCCATAGGGTGTCGCCCGAGGCGTCGAGGTTCAGGAGCCAGGCCTCGTGGCCCCCCACGTTCCTCATCCCCGTGACGACGAGCCCGTCGCCGGCCGGCGAGCAGTTGTAGCACCAGTCGTCGTCCTTGTATCCGTAGGCCTCCGCCCACTGGAGGCCGAGGTCGGAACCGAGCCTCGTGATCCAGAAGTCGTAGGAACCGGCGCCGTATGACCTGCTGGTGCTGGAGACCGCGTATCCGCCAGAAGGCATCGCGATGATGCACCAGGGGTAGTCGAACGAGGCACCGCCGATGATCTCCGAGGCCAGGCTGTCGCCGTCCCAGTCGAAGCCGATCAGCCAGAGGTCGCCGTCTCCCGCCCCGTACGACAGCGTCTGGCCTGCCACGACGAAACCGTCGGGACCCGGTGCGATCCCGTATCCGCAGTCGTCGGCCGAGCCGCCGAGGATGGTCTGCCAGAGGAAACCGCCCGCGGAATCCACCCCAAGCACCCAGAGGTCGAATCCCGTGCCTGCCATGAGCCCCGTGCTGATGAAGCCCCCGTCCGGAGACTCGATGCTGCTGAAGAACGTCTGCGAGCCCGTCCCGCCATAGCTCCTCGACCACAGCGTGTCGCCCTGGGCGTCGATCCGGATGAGCCAGCCGTCGAGATCGCCCGAGGTCGTCGAACCGTAGCGGCCCGTGACGAGGTACCCGCCCGTCGAGACGGGGATGATCGAGTAGGCCCAGTCGGGACCGTACCCGCCGTATCTCCTCGACCAGAGCGTATCTCCGCCGGCGTCGACACTGACGAGCCAGGCGTCCGAACTGCTCCCGGCCCAGGAATCGGTTCTCCCCGCGAGGAGGAACCCTGTCGGAGTCGTCGTGAGATCGTAGGCGAAGTCGTTCTGTGATCCGCCCCATACACCCTGGAACGTGGATGAGGAGACCGCGAGGATGAGCAGGATGTGAGGCATCGCGTCCTTTCTTCGGGAAATACGGCGTGCGGGGACCGGGTCGAATCTAAGGCAGCACCGGCCGCCCGAGGAGATGCCCGGCGCCCTCGATCCAGCGTGTGAATGCCTCCCTGGCGCGTGCGGCGTAGGCGGCATTCCGCATCCTGGCAGGGGTACGGCCGGGGAGCGCGGGGAACAAGCCGTAATTTACGTTGCTGGGCTGGAAGTGTCTGAGCGGAGAGACCGTGGCATGCCTGAGGAGGCTCCCGAGCGCCGTCTCCGGCGGAGGCGGGGGGAGTTCCGACCCGAGGGCCTCGGATGCGGCGAAGAGGCCCGCCAGGATCCCGCACGCAGCCGATTCCACATAACCCTCGACTCCCGTGATCTGGCCCGCGAACGAGATCGACGGGTCGCGCACGAGGCGCAGGCTCCCGTCGAGCACGGCAGGGCTGTTGATGAAAGTATTCCGGTGCATCGACCCGAACCTCAGGAACTCGGCATCCCCCAGCCCCGGGACCATGCGGAGGACCCTGGCCTGCTCGGGATAGGTGAGCTTCGTCTGGCATCCCACGAGGTTCCAGGCTGTGCCGGAAGCGTTCTCGCGCCTGAGCTGGACGACGGCATACGGTCTTGCGCCGGTGGCCGGATCGGTGAGACCGACGGGCTTGAGCGGCCCGTGCGCGAGTGCTTCGGGGCCGGAGGCGGCGATGGCCTCGACGGGCATGCAGCCAGGGAAGTGCAGCTCCTTCTCGAAGGCCCTGGCCGGAACCTTTTCCGCTTCGAGCAGGGCATCCACGAAACGGTGGTAGGTGTCCGCGTCCATCGGGCAGTTGAGGTAGTCTCCGCCGTCGCCCTTGTCGTAGCGGGACTGGGGGAAGGCAACGGACCTGTCGATGGAGCAGTCGGAGATCACGGGCGCGATGGCGTCGTAGAAGTAGAGGTGTTCCGAGCCCGTCAGCTCGGCGATCCTGCGCGATAGGGCCGGACTCGTGAGAGGGCCGGTGGCAACGATCACCCTGCGGGAAGGCGGGAGATCGGTCACCTCGGCCCTCGTCACGGTGATCGCCCCGTGGTTCTCCACGAGGCTCTCGACCGCCTCCGAGAAGAGGGTGCGGTCGACCGCGAAGGCGTCTCCGGCGGGGACGCGGCAGCCCGATGCGGCTTGCATGACGACTGATCCAAGCTGGGACATCTCCCATTTCAGGAGGCCGACGGCGTTGTCGGGGTTCGATGACCGAAGGGAGTTGGAACAGACGAGTTCGGCGAGGGTTCCGGTGACATGGGCCTCGGTCTTGACCGCCGGGCGCATCTCGACGAGCACGCATGCGACTCCGGCGCGCGCCATCGCCCATGCCGCCTCGCACCCCGCCAGCCCTCCCCCTATGACAACCGGGGTCAGACTACTCACAAAACCGCCCTTCTATGTCGATGATGGTGAACTGATTACAGCCAGGGTCGATTTACAGGTTATCCTGTGAGATTTCGCGACAAGTGGGAGTTCCGTGCGAAAACGGCTCTGCCTGTCGACTCCTCGATTCTATGGCAAGTCTCCAGGGAGCAACAGGGCCGGCCGGTCTTCGTCTTTTCCCTGAGCATCGAGAAGTCGTCACAGTAGCCGTCGTTCAGGTAGTCGTGCCAGCTGCCGATGCACCCCGAAAGGGCCTCGTCGTCGCTCAGGGCGATTGGAGGCATCTTTCCGAGGAGATGGGCGCGCGCCGAGGACCACCTGTAGTTCGAGGCCCTCTCGACCATTCCGGCACGCACGGGGTTCAGCTCGACGTACCGGACGGCGTTGTAGAGATGCATCGCGTCGAGTGCGCAGGAGTAGAACCGCCCCTGCCAGAGATGACCGGTGTTCTGCCAGGCCTGGTTGGAGTAGAGGGCGTAGGCGGTGTGCATCCTGTGGATGGCCCTGGCGAGCGAATCGGCATCGTGAGGCACGAGTATGAAGTGGACATGGTTCGGCATGAGGCAGAAGGCCAGCACGTCGACTCCGGTCTGGGTCAGGTAGTGGTCGGCCATCGAGCAGTACTTCTGCAGGTCGAAGACGGTCCTGAACACCATCTGTCCACGGTTGCCCCGCTGAGTGACGTGATGGGGCAGATCCGGCACTACGAGCCTCGGATATCTTGCCATATCTTCAGTGTAGACCATCCGGACCGGGCATGTCAACAACCCTGCAGGGCGGTTTGTTAACGCAAAAGTAGCCTGACCCCATTGGCATTGGTCGAGCGGGCGGATATTATCGAATCCGTTGCATGCACCCCTGCCAGAGAGGTGAACGATACCGATGGCTTCACCGCGATCCGCCAGCCCCGCCAGGAAGAGGGTCATCCCAGGAGGTCCGCTGCACGAGGTCCCCGAGTACAGGAGCATCCCCGCGATGCTCCAGGCTTCGGCGTCCATCTACGGAGCCAAGAACTTCCTCTACGAGAAATCGCCCGATGGTGTATGGATCCCCACGACCTACGAAGCCTTCGCCCGCAACGTCGACATCCTGGCCCGCGCGCTGACCGACATCGAGAAGCGCCCCGTCGTGGGCCTCACCGGTGCCAACAGCGTCGCATGGGCCACCGTGATGCTCGCTACGATAAGGGCCGGCGGCGTCATAGTCCCCATCGACAAGGAGCTGCCGGCGCCCGAGATCCATACTATCCTGCACTACAGCGGCGCCACGATGCTCTTCCACGACGCCACGATGCCGCAGGACCTGCAGTCGTCCAGCCCCGGCAGGCAGATGCCCGTATTCCAGATGCGCTCGCCTGTCAGGACCGACACCAGCCTCGAGGCCCTCATGGAGGCGGGTGCCGCCTCGACGACAGCGCTGCCCATCGTCAACGGCGGCGACGACGTGGCGCTCATCTCCTACACCTCAGGCACGATGGGCGCAGCCAAGGGCGTGGTGCTCTCACACAGGAACATCCTCTCCGACCTCAGGCAGATGCTGCAGGCTGTCGGCCTCGTGCACGAAGAGGTCTTCCTGTCCGTCCTCCCGATGCACCATATGTACGAGTGCGTCTGCGGCTTCATGTGCCCACTCTGCCACGGCTGCACGGTCTACTTCTGCCGCGGCCTCCGCTACGTCGCGGAGGACCTGGCCGACGCCCACGCGACGCTCGTTCTCGGCGTCCCCCTGCTCTGGGAGAACATGTACCGCAAGATCCAGGACGGCATTGCAGCGAAGAAGGCGGGGCGCCTCAAGTTCCGTGTCGGCCTCTTCGCAGCGTCGATCGTCGAGAAGCTGGGCGACAGGGACATAAGGAAGAAGATCTTCTCGCCGGTTCACGAGAAGCTGGGCGGCCGCGCGCGGTTCCTGATCTCCGGAGGCGCCGGTATAGACGCCGCGGTCGTGGCCGGATTCAGGAAGATGGGCATGGAGATGCTCCAGGGCTACGGCCTCACGGAATGCTCGCCGATCGTGGCGGTCAATCGCGACACTGCCAACCGCACGGGCTCCGTGGGTCCACCGCTCCCCGAGATCGATGTAAGGATCGACGACCCCGACGAGCAGGGGATCGGCGAGATAGTCGTGAAGGGCCCGAACGTGATGATAGGCTACCACAACGCCCCCGAGATCACGGCCGAGGTCCTCTCGCGCGACGGCTGGTTCCGTACCGGCGACTACGGCTACCTCGACAGGGACGGGTTCCTGTTCGTCACCGGCCGCAAGAAGAACGTCATCGTTGCAAAGAACGGCAAGAACGTCTACCCCGAGGAGCTCGAGTCCAAGCTCTGCAGATCGGGGCTCGTGGCCGAGTGCATGGTCTTCGGCAAGGCTTCCGAACTCAAGGGCGAGGAGATCTGGGCGATCGTCTTCCCCAACCGCGACAGGCTGATCGCCATGGCCGAGGAGCAGGGCCAGCCGCTCACCGAGGAGTTCGCGGTCGATGTCGTCAGGCGTGAGATCAACGCGTTGAACGCCTCGCAGGCGATCTACAAGCGGATATCCAATTTCATACTCAGGGAATCCGAACTGCCCAAGACGACGACCAAGAAGATCAAGAGGGCCTCGACTCTCAGGGAGGCAGGACTCGGGCCTGTCAGGACCCACGGCGTGGCCGGCAGGTGATCTGCCGGGCGCATAGGGTGTTGACTTGACCGGGGGTGCCTCCTACCGTCTTTCAGTCTGGTTCAGATAGTCTTGTTCTGGGTCCGGCAGTACAGCCTCGTCAGAGTGCATGAGTCCTCCCAGCAGCAATGAGCCCTGAGTCCAGAACCACACGGTCCGGCGGAACGGTTCCGCCGTGCCGTGGAAGCGGGCGCGAGCCCGAAACCGGGGCGATGCCCTGGAAGGAGCCCAAGTGAGCAATAAGCTGTTTATCGGAGGACTCTCCTGGTCGACTACCGATGAATCTCTCGGCAAGGCCTTCTCCGCGCACGGAGAGGTCACCGAGGCCCGCGTCGTCATGGACAGGACGACCGGCAGGTCCCGCGGCTTCGGCTTCGTGACCTTCGCCTCGGAAGAGGCCGCCCGCGCCGCCAAGGCCGCCATGGACAACGCGACGATTGACGGCCGCAACGTCCGTGTCGACTTCGCGACCGAGAAGCCGGCCAGGTAGACCAGTCCATCCCTGTGGAGGGGGCGGTTCCGGCCGCCCCCTCTTCGTTACTCTTCCCGCCGCGGCTCCGCCGGAGTACATTCCACAGGAAGGTCACTTCATACGGAGGTCGCATCCTGGTCCCGGGCTCCAGAAGGCGCTTCGCGGTCATGTTCACCGACATCGTCGGCTTCACCACGATCATGGAGAGGTCGGAGACGGAGGCGCTCTCCGCCCTCGACCGCCATCGCCGCGCACTGGAAGGAGCGATCGCCAGGAACGGCGGGATCCTGATCAAGGAGATAGGCGACGGCACGCTCAGCATCTACGACTCCCCGGGCGGCGCCCTGAGAAGCGCCAGACACCTCCAGCAACGTCTCTCCGGCCTGCCGTTCAAGGTGAGGGTAGGGATCCACTGGGGAGAAGTCCTGGTCGGGGACGGCGACGTTCTCGGCGACACGGTAAACGTGGCCTCCCGCCTCGAAGCCCTTTCCCCGCCCGGCGGCGTCTGCGTCTCGGCCGAGCTCCTCGAGCGCTGCGCGGGCAGGAGGCCCTCCGCCCAGTCGCTCGGGATGAGGAAGCTCAGAGGACTCGGCAGGCTGATCGAGATCTACGCCCTCAGGGGCGACTCGAGACACTCGCTGCCGGTTTCGACGGACATCGACGGCGAGGTGGTCGGACCCGACATCTCCGAAGGCCATCCCTCGATCCTCATCACGACCCTCGACAATGCCGGTCCGAAGGAGGACGACTTCTACTGCTTCGGCCTCACGGCCGACCTCATCTCGGACATCGCCAGGGCGGGATCCATCAGGGTGGTCCCGATGACGACCATGCTCCAGAGCCTGGCCTCGGGAGGCTCGCCCGAGGCGGCCGCCGCCCGTACCGGGGTCCGATTCCTGCTCAAGGGCTCGCTCAGTAGCAGGGACGGCTCGTTCCATCTCTCGGTCGACCTCTTCGACACCGGATCGGGGGCCCTGGTCTGGATGGACTCCTGGGAGGACTCCCGCGAGGAGCTGAACTCCATCAAGGGGAAGCTTGCGGACGGGATCCTGAAGGTCCTGGGGGTGCAGCCGGGATCCTTCCCCGGCATCACATCCCCGGTCGGATCGACCTCGTCCGCCTACGAGAAATACCTCAGGGCGCGCTACATCTGGCGCACGCGCCACAGCACGGCGGACACCGCTGCTGCGAGAGATCTCCTGAAGGAGGTGCTCGCCGCCGACCCCGGCTTCACCCGCGCTCATCTCCTCCTCGGGGAGACCTACAGGGACAGCGGCTCGCCGGAGGAGGGGGTTCGCATCTTCGAGGAGGCCCTGGCTGTAGCGATCGAGGCCGGCGACGAGGCCGGCGAACTGCACTGCAGGAACGCACTCGCCATCTCGATGTGGCAGGCCTCGGAGACACCGGGGGCCAGGGAGGCATTCGCCCGTGTCGTCAGGATGGCGAGGCGCATCGGCGACAGGGAGGGCGAGGCCAAGGCCCTCAACAACCTCGGGCTCATGGACTGCGACATGGCGAGATACGGCAGCGCCATGGCGAACCTCGAGAGATCGCGCGCCATCTCCGTCGAGCTGGGCTACAGGGAGAACGAGGCCAACGCGACCTGCAACATCGGCCTCGTCCACCTGAAGAAGGGGCGCGACGCCCGGGCGATGGCCCGCTTCGAGGAGTCCTACGCGCTCATGGTGCAGCTCGAGAATGTCGCGGGGCAGTCGAACCTCCTGCGCAACATGGGGGTCATACTCGGCAGGACCGGCTCGTTCGACAGGGCCCTCGGGATCGCGGAGACGAGCATCGAGCTCTCGCGCAGCGTGGCCGACAGGATCGGCGAGGGCAGGGCCCTCGTCAGCGCAGGGAACTCGCTCTTCGAGATCGGCAGGTACGCGGAGGCCAGGGAACGCTACGTGCAGGCGCAGGAGATCCTCGCGGACCTCGGGGCCAGGGATGTGGAGGGAGTCGTCCTCACCAACCTGGCCGTGCTGGCGCTGGAGAGGAAGGACCGCGCCGGGGCCCTCCCGCTTCTCGAGAAGGCGCTGGACATCGCCAGGGAGTCGGGTGACGAGGAGGGGGAGACCGAGATACTCGGCCTGATCTGGAGCCCTCTCCTCCATCTCGGGAGGCTGGACGAGGCCATCGCATCCGCCCGGAGGGGCATCGAACTGTCGTCACGCATAGGCGTAGGCAGGTACAGGTCGGGAACCCGCCTCGGGATCGCCAGGGTGCTCCTTTCGAGCAATCCTTCCGCAGGTGTTCGCGCGGAGATAGAGGAACAGCTCTCGGCGGCGGTCCGCGAGATCCCGGGTTACGGGCGCGACAGGGCGAGGATATTCTGGAACCTCTCCCTGGCATATGACGATCTGGCTCACGCCACCCCTGACGAGGATGTCCGTGCCCGCATCGGCTCGATCGCGGCGGGTCTGCTCTCGAGGGCGGGCCGGAGCCTGGCCGATTCGGCAGGCAGGATCGCCGATCCCGAGGCCAGGTGCAGCTTCCTGGAGAACATCGGCGACCATTCGGATCTTGCCGATGCTAGACGGATGCTCCGCGGGCGCTCGCGCTCCCCCGAGGCCGTCCTGGAGGTGCTCCGGGGCTTCAGCTTCCGTTCAGGAACGCGATCTCGGTGAACCCGCCGGCGTACTCGTAGCCGATCCTCCGGTAGATGCTGTTCGAGACGGGGTTCGCGATGTCGGTGAAGAGGGTGCAGTAGGCGAGCCCCGAGTCCAGTTGCCGGCGGGACAGCGCGGAGACGATGCTCGAGGCGAATCCCCTCCCTCTCAGGGCAGGGGGCGTGTAGACGAGGTTCACAATCGCACCCCGTTTGGTGTTGCGGCCGGAGGCGGCCATGGAGACCCGATCGCCGTCGACCGTCCAGAAGTGCACCTCGCCCGATGCGAGAAGGCGCTCCGATGCCTCGCGGGTCACGTGCGGCTGCAGTTCGCCGAAGCAGTCGATGCAGAACGATCTCTCCCACTCCCAGAAGAAGTCGGAATCGCCGGGCAGGGCCTTCTCCAGGGAACCCGGGCCCGGTTCGAGCCTGACCTCGGTCAGGCCGTAGAGCCCCAGTTCCATCTTTATGGCCGGAGCGGTCTGCCTGCGGTCGCACCAGGCAGCCGCGAACGCCCTCGCAAGGCTGGCAGGACCCATCACACCCGGCAGGTCGACGCCCGACGAGATCAGCGCATCGCAGAGCATCAACAGATCGTCCCGGTCCCACCGCGGGCCCGAGAGCGGCACGATGTTCCGCCCCGGGGTCCTCACCGCTGCCCCCGCGAGGACATCGCCGTCCCGGGCCGCGTAGAGCAGGGTCTGCCTGTCGTCTCCGCCTGCATCCGCTAGCCGGCGGCAGATCGACAGGGGCAGGCAGTTCCGGATCTCCAGATCCATGTCCATCGGTCCGATGTCTGCGACGAGGGCCGCCGGATCATCGAAGAAGCGCCAGGCAGCCCGGGTCACTCAGTTCTCGATTCCTGCACGGAGCCGTCCAGGCCGATCCTGGTCAGCCTGACGGGGAAGGAGGCCCCTGCCTCGCCGCGCGCCGCGAGCACGAGCCTCGTGAGTGCCGAGCAGCAAGGAACCTGCATGTAGGCCACCTCGACCGACCTGATCCCGCGCGTGCGGAATATCTCCGTGAGCTTCTCGTAGTAGGGGCCGGTGTCGTCGAGTTTCGGGCATCCGACCAGCGTGACGCGGCCCTTCATGAAGCGCCTGTGGAAGTCGGGGAAGGCGAAGGGCGTGCAGTCGGCCGCTATGAGCAGGTCGGCCCCCTCGAGGAATGGTGCGGAAGGCGGGACCAGCGCGATCTGAACAGGCCACGCAGCAAGCTGGGAAGGGATCTCGACCCCGGAACCCAGCGGTGCGGAAGGAGCGAGGGCCCTGGCCGCGGCCGACGGGCATCCGCATGCCGGAGCCGCCTGTGCCTGGGCCTTCGCCCTGGCTGCAGCCTCGCGCTTCGCCATCTCCTCGGCCACGGCCTTCTCATCGAAGCCGTCGGCCTCGCGGGTCTCGATCGTGAGGGCTCCCCTGGGGCAGTCACCGATGCAGGCTCCGAGCCCGTCGCAGTACGACTCCTTCACGAGCCTGGCCTTGCCGTCGACTATCTCGATGGCGCCCTCGTGGCACGCCCTGGCACACTGCCCGCAGCCGTCGCACTTCTCCCGGTCGATCCTGATGATCTTGCGCGCCGCCCTGTCCATTCAACCCTCCCGCGTTGCCGAAGACCGATCTGCCGGAATATGGCGAGGGTCGGGCTCCCCCGCCCTTCTGGAACAGTCCGTGCCGCATCTCGACAGTTCCTGACAGAGGCAGACCGGCTGGCCCGTCTGCATAGCGCGTCTCATACCGCCATTGACATGCCGTCACAGCGCAAGAATGCTCGGGACGGAGTTCGAGCGCGGGGATGGGATCGTGCTTCCGGCGTATCGGACGGGTTTTGCAGCTGGAGGTTTGGCTTCGCACATGCTGATCCGGCAGTGCAGATCAGACCCGCAGGATGTGATCATCCTCACGGACGGAGGAGTACGATGAAGAGCACGCTCCTCGCTGCGACAGCCTTCATTGCATCGGGATGCATCGCGATCGGGTGCGTCGATTCGAGCGGTCCGGTTTCATTTCCGGTGCCGCCATCTGACATCGATCATCGTGGTGACAACGCATCCATCCCCATGATCACGAGCGACTCCTGCTTCCACAATGTGGCCATCCTGTGCGCACTGCAGTCCATGTACTACGGCACCTACAACTGCTATGCCGGCAGTATCCTGGATCTGTATGAGCTATATGGAGACACTCTCCGCTGCCCGTGGACTCTCGGTGTCTATGAGGTTGCATTCTGCTCGCCCGACAGTTACTTCGTACAGTGTCAGGAGTACCCAGTCCATCCCGGCGGCGGGCCTGGCACCTGCTGGAATCCCGACCAGAGAGCCGTCGTACACTGCAGGAGCCACATGATGTCCATCGCAACGATGGAAGCGATGTTTTATGGACAGTTCGACAGATATGGCACGATGGACGAAATGATAGAAGCTGGAATAGGCCCATATATGGCCTGCCCGGGATGCCACCTCGACTACATCATAGATCTCGGTCAGGAGACATATACACTGATCTGCCCGCTGCCTTCCTACCCCAACCACGGCAGCGTGGTAACCGGCGATCTCAGCTGGGACTGAATACTGATCACATATCATGACCATTGCGTCTTTGCGACTTCCATTTACCGGAGCTGCTATATGTGCGGATTCAATGATAGGCAGATGGCAAATGTCCGCAAACACAAGATTATTTGTGGTTCACAGTACGCATTCTTAGACATGTGATCGCATCAGCATTTTTGTTTGTTGGTTGTGTTGCAATGAGTTACTGCTGCATCTGAAGCATCTGAAACCAGGAATCGACCGAGGGGGATGCCCATCATGAGGAACGCGTTCTTGTCGCTTGCTGCATTGCTGATCCTGACTCTTTCCGCCTCCGCGGCTTCGCTCTATGCGGTCCAGGGCGACGTTCTCTACAGGGTCAGCACTGCGGACGGCTCCTGGCAGCCTCTGACAGAGAGCTGGAACGGCACCGGGCTGATGGTTTCGATGAACGGCATGCTCTACGCCATCCAGGGCGACGCACTGTACGAGGTGGATCCTGCGACCGGCTCCTGGCAAGCTCTCAGTGACAGCTGGAACGGGACTTTCGCGCTGGCGGCCGGCGGAGGGCACCTATTCGCGGCGCAGGGCTCCTCCGTCTACATGATCGATCCGGCCGACGGCTCGTGGACCTCGATCCCGGGTGACTATACCGGAGTCCAGCACCTCGCATGGGCGGGCAATGCCCTGATGGTAATCCAGAACGACGTCCTGTACAGGACTGATCCCTACTCGGGCGACTACGAAGCGCTTCCATCGACCTATGCAGGCACCACGGCGGCCACGGGCGATGGCGACTGCCTCTACGTCATACAGGAGGACGTGCTCTACTCGGTGAACGCATACAATGGCAGCTACTCGAGTCTCGGCGGAGGGTATTCCGGATCGACCGAGATCGCGGCCTGCGGCGGCTACGTCTACTGCGTATGGGAGGGCAGCCTGTGGAAGACGAGCACTGCTGACGGCTCCTATGAGCGGCTCGACAGCACATGGGAGGGGACCACGGCCCTCTGCATCCTCTGACGCGTCACACCGGGCTGCCGGCCTGCGAGGGGATCGCTCCCGGCCGGCTAGTCCACGAGGACAACCCGGGATGTCCGCTCCAGCGGGCCCGAACAGGCCCGGATCAGGGATGGGGCCCCAGTAGTCCCTCGCCCGTGCCCGTTAGTCGAACAGGTACGGGCTCAGGTGCAGCAGGGCTATGAAGCCGGTGAACCGGGCTTTTCGAGGATGCAGGGATCAGGTGGGACTCGAGGAGACCCGGTGGCTCTTCCGGCCAGAATGCCGGCAAGGATGAGCAGGCTCCCGGCTGCGAGCTTCCACAGCGACGGCCTCTCGTCGAAGAAGACCACCGACGCGGCCACCGACAGCGGGATCTTCGCGTTGTTGAACGCCGCGAGGACGCCGGGTGCCACCTTCGTTGCGGCCTGGTTCCAGACCATGAAGCAGATCCCGCTCGCCACGACCCCCAGATAGACGATCGATGCAAGCTGCGAACCGGACAGCGAAGGGACCGTGCCGGCCGCGGGGATGGCCCCGGGCAGCGTGGCCAGGAGCCCGCCCAGATACATCAGCCCGATCACCGAGACTGTCCGCGGGATAGGGAAGACCGAGGCGATCCTTCGGAACGCGACCTGCCCGGCCGCGAAGAAGACGTTCGAGAGCTGCACCAGGAGCAGACCGTCCAGGAATCCCGGGGATGACGGCCTGTTCCAGAGAAGGATGGCTCCGCCGGCTACTGCGGCAAGCGCTGCTGCCATCACGGGGATGCCGCCCCGGCGGCCGGCCAGCCGGTCGAACGCCACCACGAACAGGGGCGTGGTGACGGTGAGCATCGCGACCTCCCATGCCTCGAGGCTCCGGAAGGACTCGATGTAGACCGTGTACATGAGGCCGAACTGAACGGCCCCGGTGGCCAGGAGCAGCACGACGGCCCGGACGGGGAGCCTGCCGGTGCGGAGGAACGGCA
The DNA here is from genome assembly GCA_030373045.1 of Candidatus Fermentibacter sp. NCBI lineage: Bacteria > Pseudomonadati > Candidatus Fermentibacterota > Candidatus Fermentibacteria > Candidatus Fermentibacterales > Candidatus Fermentibacteraceae > Candidatus Fermentibacter > Candidatus Fermentibacter sp. The sequence goes on along the minus strand of JAUCPW010000059.1, from coordinate 64,669 downwards.
GCATGACCAGACAAGCAAGCAGCATCCGCAGGCAGGCAACCAGCGACGGATCCACCCCTGCGAGCGATGACCGGATGATCCCGAAGGAGAAGGCCCAGACGAGCGAGACGGCGGACAGCTCGGTGATGCCCGAGCAGCCGCAGGTCACGCCGGATCCCCGCCCGGCGTCCCCGGTCATCTCCGCTCAGCCTCGGGTGCCGTTCGGGTCACGGCACGAAGCCTACCATCCGCCTGGCGGACGAGTACCTGCGCGCGTAGTTGGCCTGGGCGAGCTCGGTGACCACCACTCCCCTGTCCTGGTAGGACGACGAGTGGATGAAGAGCCCGTCGCCGAGATACATGCCGACATGCTTGGGGGATTCGAAGATCAGGAGGTCGCCCGGGAGAAGCGAATCGCGGGCCACCGTAACGCCCATCGATTCCATGGCGGTGACCGTCCTGGGGAGCTCGATGCCGTTCTCGGAGAAGACGCGGCAGATCAGGCCGCTGCAGTCGAACCCGTCGGGCCCGGTTCCTCCGTAGACGTACGGGGTGCCGACATACGACATCGCGTCGGCGATCAGGCTGTCGACCAGGACCGCGGCGGAATCAGCGGGCGCAGCGGCTGCAGGGCCGTCCAGTCCGCTGTCGGGGTCGAGGGTCATCGCGACGATCGTTCTCAGCGCGATCAGCGCGGCAACGAGCAATCCCGCCGTACCGTCTCCTTCGTGTCGATCATGCCGGGTACGAAAAAAGCCCCCGGGGCGCTATACCCCGGGGGCTCGATTTAGATCCGGCGACGTCCTACTCTCCCAGACGGTCTCCCGACTAGTACCATCGGCGCTGGAGGGCTTAACTTCCGTGTTCGGAATGGGAACGGGTGTGGCCCCTCCGCCATGGTCACCGGAAACTCCGGCGCAGTTCCTTCACAGCTATACAGGGCGGACGGACTTCACTGGAACCTGAGTATAAGTGATGAAGCCGCACGGCCGATTAGTACCGCTCGGCTGAACACATTACTGTGCTTACACCTGCGGCCTATCAAACTCGTAGTCTCCGAGTGGCCTTTAGGACCTTGCGGTCGGGAAGCCTATTCTTGGGGCCGGTTTCGCACTTAGATGCTTTCAGCGCTTATCCTGGTCCGCACATAGCTACCCAGCGGTGCCCCTGGCGGGACAACTGGTACACTAGAGGTGCGTCCGTCTCGGTCCTCTCGTACTAAAGACAGATCCCCTCAAGCTTCCTACGCCCGTGGAGGATAGGGACCGAACTGTCTCACGACGTTCTAAACCCAGCTCGCGTAACGCTTTAATCGGCGAACAGCCGAACCCTTGGGACCTTGTTCAGCCCCAGGATGCGTTGAGCCGACATCGAGGTGCCAAACCGCCACGTCGATGTGAACTCTCGGTGGCGATCAGCCTGTTATCCCCGGGGTACCTTTTATCCGTTGAGCCACGGCCCTTCCACTCGGGACCGCAGGATCACTAAGCCCTACTTTCGTACCTGCTCGACCTGTCCGTCTCGCAGTCAAGCTCCCTTGTGCCTTTGCACTCGACGCGCGATTACCGACCGCGCTGAGGGAACCTTTGGGCGCCTCCGTTACTTTTTGGGAGGCGACCACCCCAGTCAAACTGCCCACCAGACACTGTCCACGATCCGGATCACGGACCCGTGTTAGAGTTCCAACGAAACGAGGACGGTATTTCAACGTTGACTCCACCCGATCTGGCGACCGGGCTTCAAAGTCTCCCGCCTATCCTACACACGCCACGGCGGAACCCAATATCAAGCTGCAGTGAAGGTCCACGGGGTCTTTCTGTCCTTCCACGGGAAAACGGTATCTTCACCGCTACTGCAATTTCGCCGAGCCCCGGGTTGAGTCAGTGCCCAAATCGTTACACCATTCGTGCGGGTCGGAACTTACCCGACAAGGAATTTCGCTACCTTAGGACCGTTATAGTTACGGCCGCCGTTTACTGGGGCTTCGGTTCAAAGCTTCGAACGCACGGTTAGGCGCGTTCTGACCTCTCCCCTTAACGCTCCAGCACCGGGCAGGTGTCAGTCCCTATACGTCGTCTTACGACTTGGCAGAGACGTGTGTTTTTAGTAAACAGTCGCCCAGGCCTTTTCACTGCGGCCCAGCCCGGCTCAAGCTGTACAGCCATCACCAGACCAGGCGTCCCTTATCCCTAAGTTACGGGACCATTTTGCCTAGTTCCTTAACCCGGGTTAGCTCGAACACCTGAGGATCCTCTCCTCGCCCACCTGTGTCGGTTTACGGTACGGACATTATGTGTACTCGCTTAGAGGTTTTTCTCGGCGGCATGGACCCGGCCACTTTATGAGCCGAAGCTCTCGTCACACCCCTCAGGGTTGGAGCAGTGGATTTGCCTGCCGCTCCCCCCTACAGGTGCAAACCGGGACATCCATCACCCGGATGGCCCTACCTTCCGCGTCACCCCATCGCTCGAACGCACACACAATGGTGCAGGAATATTAACCTGCTTCCCATCGCTTACGCCTTTCGGCCTGTGCTTAGGACCCGACTTACCCTGGGAGGATCAGCCTTGCCCAGGAAACCTTAGGCTTTCGGTGTGCAGGTTTCTCACCCGCATTATCGCTACTCATGCCGGGATGATCACTTCCGTACGCTCCAGCATTCCTTGCAGAACACCTTCGACGCATACGGAACGCTCCTCTACCACTGTCGCTCGAGGCGACAGTCCGCGGCTTCGGTGATACGTTTGAGCCCCGATTATTATCGGCGCAGAATCGCTTGACTGGTGAGCTGTTACGCACTCTTTAAATGAATGGCTGCTTCTGAGCCAACATCCCAGTTGTCTGTGCGACTCCACTTCCTTAGATACACTTAACGTATGCTTTGGGACCTTAGCCGGCGGTCTGGGTTGTTTCCCTCTCGGCCGTGGAGCTTAGCCCCCGCGGCCTGACTGCCGTAGACCATGTTCCGGCATTCGGAGTTTGGTTGGGGTCAGTAAGCTTGTAGGCCCCTTAACCCATCCAGTGCTCTACCTCCGGAACACTGCATCGACGCTAGCCCTAGAGCTATTTCGAGGAGAACCAGCTATCTCCAGGTTTGTTTGGCCTTTCACCCCTATCCACAGCTCATCCCCTAACTTTTCAATGTTAGTGGGTTCGGCCCTCCGCTTGGTTTTACCCAAGTTTCAGCCTGGCCATGGATAGATCACCTGGCTTCGGGTCTGCCGTACGCAACTGAATCGCCCTGTTCAGACTCGGTTTCCCTGCGGCTCCGGCCTCGCGGCCTTAACCTTGCTACGTACGAGCAACTCCCCGGCTCATTATGCAAAAGGCACGCCGTCACAGAACAAGTCTGCTCCGACTGCTTGTAGGCACACGGTTTCAGGTACTATTTCACTCCCCGCCAGGGGTACTTTTCACCTTTCCCTCACGGTACTAGTTCACTATCGGTCACAGGCGAGTGTTTAGTCTTAGGCGGTGGTCCGCCCGGATTCACACGGGATTCCACGTGCCCCGTGCTACTTGGGAGAGTATCCCAGATCCAGTCCATGCTTTCGCGTACGGGCCTTTCACCCTCTTTGGGACAGCTTTCCAGAAGCTTCTGCTAGCATGGTTTTCGATCCGAGGTGACGCATCCTCCGGACACTTCCCTATCGCAACCCCGACGGTGCTACGCTTGCGCAGCAATCACGCACCGCTCGGTTTGGACTCTTCCCGTTTCGATCGCCTCTACTCAGGGAATCGCATTCGCTTTCTTTTCCACCGGGTACTAAGATGTTTCAGTTCCCCGGGTTAGCCTCTCCAAACCTATGTGTTCAGTAAGGAGATACCTGGGCTTTTAATCCAGGTGGGTTTCCCCATTCGGAGATCTCCGGGTCAAAGGTTGTTTGCACCTCACCGGAGCTTATCGCAGCTTACCACGTCCTTCATCGCCTGCCTGTGCCAAGGCATCCACCGTATGCCCTTAGTAGCTTCATCACAAATCCTCAGGTACTAGTGAAGAATCGTTCGCCCTGTATAGATGTCAAAGAACTGCGCGATTACCACGCTCTTCTGGTGGAGATGGCCGGGCTCGAACCGGCGACCTACGGCTTGCAAAGCCGTCGCTCTGCCAACTGAGCTACACCCCCTTCTACCGGCAAGCCGCCAGGCCCTGGTGGGCCTGACTAGACTCGAACTAGTGACCTCGCGCTTATCAGGCGCGCGCTCTAACCACCTGAGCTACAGGCCCGCACAGGGCGGGAGGTCACTTAGCCCCCCGGCAAAAGTATGGATCGAGAGAAAGCAGATACCGCTCGCACACTGTGCTCAACCTGGAGTGCCGGACAGCCTTTCGGCCATCCGGTTACACACCTTAGAAAGGAGGTGATCCAGCCACACCTTCCGGTACGGCTACCTTGTTACGACTTAGCCCCAGTCATCGGCTTCACTTTCGGCGCCTCCCTCCTTGCGGTTGGGCCAGCGACTTCGAGTGCTGCCGATTCCCATGGCTTGACGGGCGGTGTGTACAAGGCCCGGGAACGTATTCACCGCGGCATTCTGATCCGCGATTACTAGCGATTCCGGCTTCATGGAGTCGAGTTGCAGACTCCAATCCGTACTGAGGTCGGCTTTGGGGATTTGCTCCACCTCGCGGTATCGCAGCCCATTGTACCGACCATTGTAGCACGTGTGTAGCCCGGGGCGTAAGGGCCATGATGACTTGACATCATCCCCACCTTCCTCCGGTTTATCACCGGCAGTCCCGATAGAGTCCCCGGCTTGACCCGTTGGTAACTATCGGCGAGGGTTGCGCTCGTTGCGGGACTTAACCCAACATCTCACGACACGAGCTGACGACAGCCATGCAGCACCTGTGTGGACGCACCCTACTTTCATAGGGCTAACCTCACCCGAAGGCGAGGCTCCCATGTCAAACCCCGGTAAGGTTCTTCGCGTTGCATCGAATTAAACCACATGCTCCACCGCTTGTGCGGGCCCCCGTCAATTCCTTTGAGTTTCAGCCTTGCGACCGTACTCCCCAGGCGGGGCACTTAACGCGTTAGCTACGGCACTGAAGGGGTTGAGACCTCCAATACCTAGTGCCCAAAGTTTACAGCGTGGACTACCGGGGTATCTAATCCCGTTCGCTCCCCACGCTTTCGCGCCTCAGCGTCAGTGCTGGGCCAGTGTGCCGCCTTCGCCACCGGTGTTCTTCCTGATATCTACGCATTCCACCGCTACACCAGGAATTCCGCACACCTCTCCCGCACTCAAGCAAGGCAGTTTCGAACGCAGTTCCACGGTTGAGCCGTGGGATTTCACATTCGACTTGCCGAACCGCCTACACGCCCTTTACGCCCAATGATTCCGGACAACGCTTGCTCCCCCCGTATTACCGCGGCTGCTGGCACGGAGTTGGCCGGAGCTTTCTCTGGGGGTAACGTCAGGCAATGGACATATTGCTTCCACTGCTGTTCTTTCCCCCTAACAGAGGTTTACAACCCAAAGGGCCTTCATCCCTCACGCGGCGTCGCTCCCTCAGGCTTTCGCCCATTGGGGAAGATTCTCGACTGCTGCCTCCCGAAGGAGTCTGGGCCGTATCTCAATCCCAGTGTGGCCGGACACCCTCTCAGGCCGGCTACCCATCGTCGCCTTGGTGGGCCGTTACCCCGCCAACAAGCTAATGGGCCGCGGGCCAATCTCCCGGCGGCAGGTCCCGAAGGATCCCCACCTTTGATCAGTCTGCCATGAGCAGTCCGACCGTATGCGGTATTAGCCCAGGTTTCCCTGGGTTATCCCCCACCCGGAGGTATGTTACCCACGTGTTACTCACCCGTTCGCCACTCTCAGGGGACACAATTGCTTGAATCCCCATCCCGTTCGACTTGCATGCCTTATCCACGCCGCCAGCGTTCGTCCTGAGCCAGGATCAAACTCTCCGCAAAAAGCAAAAAGTCGATTCCTGTTGGAATCTGATTTCCGGTACCTAAAGCTTTCGCTTCGGGTCCCGCACAGTGCGTCTGCAGTATCTGCCTTCTCTGCGATTTCAAAGATCGGTCGCCAACCGGCGAGGCACTATTCTAGACAGGTCATCCCTGGGTGTCAAGCCCCCGGAAGGGAGCTATCTGCGTCCCGAAGGGGTGCCCGGTTTGCACCGGGCGGAGCGGTATATGCACGCCCGGAAAAGGGGTGTCAATGGCCCCGTGCAAGCTCCTTTTCCTCAATGGATTGGGCTTCCCGTGCGGCGGGGCTTCCCCGGGGCCCTGCCTATGGCTATCTTGCGCGGCGAAGGAGGCAAGGATGGAGATCGTTCCCGTGCTCCTCAGATCCGTTGTCCGCGACGGAGCGGTTTCCACGGTCTCGTCGGACCCGGTCTTCGAGCCGCCTCCCTTCTCCGAGCTCGAGCTCCGCGACCTTTCGAAGCGCATCCCCCAGAACGGCAGATACGCCCTCCTGCAGATCACCACGGCATCGGGCGTCGCCACCGCTGCCGCCAGGATACAGGGTGAGGAGTTCTTCTTCTTTCTACTAAAGGGCGAGGGAGCCGAGAGGCTGGCATCCATCCCGGCATTCTGCCTCTCCAGGGGCGACAGGCTCCCGCTGGCCACTCCGGCCGCCGTGGCGATGCTCGGCTACACGCCCTGGGAGCTGGCGGGCGGCGACTTCCTCAAGGGCTTCACCGGCTCGCCCACCGGGCAGTCCAGCCTCGTCCCCGTACTGGATCGGTGGGGCCGCAGGCACGAACTCATCCACATGCCGGTGAGGCAGTCCGACGGATCGGTCTGGATCACGGTCACGCCGGTTCCGGATACGCTCGCCTCTGGTTGGGAGAGCATCCTGGCATCCTGGGTGTCCAGGCCGGCGAGCAGCGCGGTATCGGAGCTCGAATCGGCCCTCGAGGCCATCGGCGCGAACGGCGGAGCCCTGTTCGAGCGGCAGGGCGACTCGTACGCCCTCGTCGCATCGCGCAACAGCCCCGTATCGCAGGAGGATCTCGCGCCCGGAGGGCTCCTGTCGTCCGCGGGAGCCGAGTCGTCCGAGTGGCTCGACACTGGCGGCGAGGGAGCGGGAGGGCATCTCTACATCAAGGCCTTCGGGAGGTCGGACGGCTTCCTGGGGGTGTTCGGAGGGGCGGCGAGCCCTGTCACGGTGGAGAGCAGGGCTTCCGTCGTCCTGCCCGTACTCGCCATGCGGCTCGATCTCTCCGCTGCGCTCCGCGCCGACATGGAGACGGAGAGCAGGAAGGCCGTCCTCGAATCCATAGAGAAGATGCTCCAGGAGAGAGGTACTTCGTCATGGCTCGAGCTCGGCGCCATGCTCGACGACATAGCCTCCCGCACCGGCGCCGCGAGGATGGATGTGATCTCCCAGCCTGCGGAGACATCCGGCCCCGTCCCTGTCGCCGCCCAGCCCGCGGAGTCTCAGGACTCGACGACGGTGGACGTGAGGATGCGCGGCGGCAGGATACTCAGAGTGGGCTTCGACTCCCCCTCTCATGCCGACATGAGGATGGCGAGAGCCGTTGCGCGCATCTTCGAGAGATTCTGCCACCGCGACGCCCCGGCCGCAGCGCGGGACGTCCACCCCGGAGGCTGGCGCACCGTCCAGATCGAGGGTTTCCGCGTGGTCTGGCAGCCGGAGGGCTCCTCGCTCCCGGCATGCTTCTCGTTCTACGGGCGCGAGGCCCCGTGCGACGACTGCCCGGTGACGAGGGGGAATGCCGGGCGGCAGGGCGTTCCGTCGAGCCACCTGAGGGACGGATGGATAGAGGAGATCATGCCAGTGGGAACCGGGCACTCCGTCAGATGGACGAGATGGATGGCGGACCCGTCCGACCCCGGCACGGAGAAGCTCCCCGGCGGTGCCGCGGTCTACGGCCGGAGCGGCGAGGTCGTCTCCTGGAACGGCTGGATGGAGACGGTTTCGGGGGTCGGCCCTTCGTCGGCCAGGGGGCAGGGCGCATCCCGTCTCCTCGACCGCATGGCCGGGCCCAGGGTGGTGAGGCAGCTCGAGCTCGCCATGGGCGGCGTGTTCCTGCCGGACAGCGTCGAGGTCACTCTTCCCGGGGGCAGGAGATGCTTCAGCAAGATGATCCCCGGCGCCGGGAAGGACATGATCGCCCACTTCGTCATCGACGCCAGATCGGCCGGCATCGAGGAGGTTCAGATCCTGGCCGGACCGGGCGCCGCAGGCGCCGAGGGGGAGCCTTCCTCCCTCAGGACCGCGATGGAGGGTGTGTGCGAGATCTACGGCTGGGAGCTGATCGCTTCCGACGACTCGTCTCCGGACTCGACGGAGGTCTGGCTGTCCGCCCCGGCGCTTTCGGAATACCTCCTCGACCTGCTGAAGCAGATGGCTCCCACGATGCCGGAGAGGAAGGCATCGCTGAGCACGGCCTTCGTGCCGGAAGGGCGGCCTCTCGCCGGGCGGCCGGTGCTGCCTGCCATCTACGGGATGGTCGGGTTCAGGACATATCCCGTGCTCCTGCCCGGACACCAGCAGATGCTCGCCGGCCTGGAGCGGGAGATCGCGGGGCTCGGGGGCTGGATGGCCAGGAGCGGGGAACAGGGCCGTGACGAGGTGGTCGTCGCACTGCCCATCGTGGGCAGGGACCTGGGCGAGCGGAGGCGGATCACCCTCTACTCCGCCGACGACTGGTTCACGGGCGAGATAGAGGCCGTGACATCAGGCCTGCCCGACCGTTTCTGCGTAGCCTCCAACCTCACCGATCTTGCCGAGATGCAGCTCTCGAGCCGGGCCCTCGTCCTGAGACCGAGACCCGGCGAGGCCGGGCTCGTCTCCTGCCTCGCGGCGCGCGTTCCCGGACAGCCGATGATACTCGCCACGGGCGTGAGGCCGCGCATCCCCGTCACAGTCAGCTCGGTGATGCACCTGCAGACCCCGGCTACGAGAGACGAGCTGCTCATGGCCCTGAGGAGGATGATTGTCGCCTAGCACTGCAATTCTGCTGATCGCATGGGTTTCTGCGGCCCCGCTCTCGCCGGAGGAGTTCCTCCAGACCCTGGCCGACAGCTCCTCGGGATACGATGGAGCGGCCTACTGGATCGAGAGCGCGTCGGACCGGGCGTCCCTCGAAGGCATCGGCGCCGACAGCCTGGCTTCCGTCCTCGACGGCATGTCGGGCATCTCGGTAGTGCCCGGCCCTCCCTCGCTCGTCGAGGTCGACGAAGCGGCGGGATCCTACGTCGTAGAATATCCGGACGCCGAGTGGAGCTGGATCGACGACCGGGGAAGGGTGATCAGGGCCTTCGGCGGGACCAGCGTGGAGATGTCGGGCGGAAGGTACGGCTGGGTCGACCTGCCGGTGTTCGAGGGCGGTGTGTACGTCAGCATGCGGCACAGGCTGCTCGCGGGCTTCCTGGGGACCGTTGCGGTCCTGGTGCTGGCCGTCTTCGTTCTGTGGTGGGTGCGCAGGAAGTACCTGGGGAAGTGACTGTCAGAAGCCTTCCCACTCCGACGAGAAGTCGAGGATCTGGAAGGGAGCCTCCTGCATCGTGGTCTCGAGGGCCATGGCCCTGTCGATGAAGTCGTCGAGTTCGCGCTGGAGGAGCACGAGCCTGGCCATCAGGGCCTGGTAGGCCTCGTAGTCCGAGTCGCTCGAGACCGGCAGATGGTCGGACTCGGCGAACTCGCTGTTCATGTCCCTGAGGACCGAGGCGAAGGCCATCGCCAGTTCGCCCGACTCCTTGAAGCCCTTCATCTCGCCTTCCCGCTTCTGGATATGCCCTTCCTTAGTCGCGGAACATTGCGGAAACTGCACTCTTCGTCAATGAAGAGGGTCCCCTCCACGGTCATGTTCCCGTCCATCCAGTCCATCGCCAGCCCGAGCGCCTTCTCGAGCTGCCACGAGTTCTGGAGTTCGGGATGCTCCCACCTGGGATGGCCCGCACCGCCGAGCGCCATGAAGAGCCCCCTGGCCGAGGCATCGGCCAGCGCGGAGCCCATCTCGGGCGGGCAGACCGAATCGCGCGTCCCGCTCAGGAACACCATGGGCGTCCGGCCGGGGCAGGCCCTGGCGTAGTCGGCCGGCCTGAAATCCTCGAGGCTCCTGCGGGGAGCGGAGGGTAGCAGGGTCTTCAGCATCCGGGTCCGGAACGGGCCCAGCTTCTGCCTGGCGGCTCCGAAGAAGTCCGTGTAGCAGGCATGCGCGATCACACCGCCCAGGGGGGTCTGCGAGAAGATGCAGGCGGTCTTCACGGCCACCGCGGCCCCCATCGAGGAACCGTAGACGAGGATGCCGCCCGGGGGGTACCCGGCTTCGATGGCGGCATCCACGACTGCCGCAGCGTCGAAGGCCTCCTCGGGCCCTCCGGTGGTCTTCTCGCAGGGATGCCCGTCATGACCCCGCACCGGGGCCAGGATGGCCGAGATGCCTTTCCTGGCGAACATCTCCGAGAGCGCGACCATCCTGGCGAGGTCGCCGTGCAGGCCGTGGATGAGGATCGCGACCCTGTCGCCCCTCCGGATGTGCGGAGCCGTGAATCTCCAGCCGTCCAGAGTCCTGCAGGAGAGCCTCTCCCAGGGTTCGCCGGGGTCTGCGCAGGTTCTCGCGGGCCTCTTCCTGAACCGCCGCGCATAGGCCGGCAGCCCGGCGACCGAGTATCTCCTCCGGATGTCTTCGAGGATCGCTGAAGGATCGATCACCATGCACCCCCGCCCGTCATGTCCGATTATGCCTTTCGTCGCGCCCTCCAGGAAGCCTGCGTTGTCCCGGCCGATCCCACGGCCTAGATTCCGGGGTCTGCGGGGTCGGGCGGGGAGGCGTGCACGGTTGCCGGCCTCGCGACTGATGCAGGAACGCTCACGGGAGCCTCGCCGGGAGGAGGATCCAGCCCCTCCCGGCCGGTTCCGATGTCGGAATGGAATATGAGCCGGAGTCCCCGACCCTGCGCTGACTACCTGGTGGTCTCACCCCCCGTGTGCTCCCCTTCGGAGCCGCCGTCGGGGGCCTTCCTCCTCGCGGCGGCGCTTCAGGCGAGGGGGCGCAGCGTCTTCCTCCTCGATCTCTCCCTCGAGTTCTACTTGCGGATCTTCGACAGGGCCGGGGACGGCCAGGTCCGCAGGGCGCTGGACTATCTCCGGGGAGGGAGTGGCCGCCTCACCCCGCAGGGGCACAGGACGGCATGCGGCTTCCTGCACTCGGAGCTCTCCAGGGAAAGCGAGAAGACGGGCTGGAAGACCACTCTCATGGATCTCGAGCCCCCCTGCGGCTGCCATTCGCCCTCGCGGATACTCGAACTGTGCGAGCAGGGCCCGACCCCCTTCGCCGGCCTGTTCGAGGAGGTGCTGGACCCCGTTCTGGACGATCTCCGGCCCGGGACCGTCCTCGTCTCGGCCTCCTACCTCTCGCAGCTCGCCGGAGCCGTATCCACTGTCAGACACGTAACCTCCCGCGGCTTCGGGACGATCACGGGAGGGTCCCTTCTGAACAGCCTGCGCGAGACTGGAGAGGGTTCGATCCACCTCGAGAGGGTTCTGGGGCGGGTGGAGTACGGTGACGGTTCGATCCTCACCGGGGCGGGAGGAGAGGAACCGTTCCTCGGGAGCCTCTCGTGGCCCGGGACCGCAGGGAGGACGGACTATGTCTCGCCGCTCCGGGTCATCCCCTTCGCCCTCAGTACGGGATGCTTCTGGAACCGGTGCCTCTTCTGCCCCGACCGGACCCAGCCCTTCCGCAGGATCGGGCCCGGGTCCCTGGCGTCTCTCCTCGAGAGCGCCCCCTCCGCCGAGGAGAGGACGATGGTCCACCTCCTCGATTCCGCCGTTCCCCCGCAATTCCTGTCGGAGGCTCTCCCCGTCCTGGAGGAGCGGAACGCTTCGTTCTACGGTTTCGCAAGACCCTCGGCCGATCTCCTCGGGGGCGATCTGCTCGAGAGAGCGGCGCAGTCCGGCTGCGCGATGCTGCAGTACGGGGTCGAGTCGGCCGACGGGCGCATCCTCGGGAGGTTCTGCAAGGGCATCGATCCCGACACCGCCGCGGCCGTCCTGGAGAGGACCGCCGGACTGGGGATCAGGACCTATGCGTACTTCCTCTTCGGACTGCCCGGAGAGGACCGGGAGTCGAGGGAGAAGACGGCGGCATTCGTGGAGAACAACCTGGACAGCATCGACTTCGCCAACTTCTCGGTCTTCAACCTTCCGGTCAGGTGCGAACTGGCGGACCGTGCGGCGGATTTCGGGATCGAGCCGGACGGCTCGCACGCGGATGAAGGCATCGTCAGATTCTACCTGCCGTTCTCCATGTCGGGCGGCTCGCCGAGGTTCGAGGTGAGGAGGTTCCTGTCCGGGGCCAGCACGGCGGGATCCGGGGTGAGAGCGGTGCTGAACCGCACTCCGAAATGGTTCAGGGCCTCACACATGGCCATGATGGACATGGATGGCAGGACTCCATGCCAGAATCGCGGGCTCTCCTCCGAAAATGCCCGGTGAATCGGCTTTCCAGTCTGGTACTTGTCGGAGATGCCAGTTATAGTCGTGCCGTTCACCCGGCGATACCCCATTCGAGTAAGGATCACCCGATGCTGGAGAAACCTCGCATCTCCTTCTTCTGCCCGGCCTACAACGACGAGGGTAACATCGCGAGAACCGTCTCCAACGTTGTTGCCGCCCTGGAGAGTTTCGCAGGAGCCTTCGACATCACGATCGTAGAGGACGGCTCCCCCGACGGGACCGCGGAGGTGGCCGACGGGCTCGCCGCGGCAGATCCGAGGATAAGGGTCATCCACCACGAGAGCAATCGCGGATATGGTGGCGCCCTCAGGACTGGATTCAGGGAGGCCTGCGCCGGTGACTTCGTGGCCTATACCGACGGCGACGGCCAGTACGACTTCGGAGAGATCGGGCGCCTGCTCGATGCGGCGGACGGGACGAACGTGGTCGCAGGGTTCCGGCTGAACAGGGCCGACAGCATCACACGCAGACTGCAGACCCTGGTCTACGGGTTCCTGCTCAGGATGCTCTTCGGGCTGTCCGTGAAGGACGTCAACTGCAGCATGAAGCTCTTTCCGAGGGCTTCGCTGGACAGGATCTCCATCGATTCCGACAGCGCGTTCATCGATGCGGAGATACTCATCAAGCTCTCCCGGCTCGGCGTGAGGATAGACCAGGTCGGGGTGCACCACTATCCGAGGCTCACGGGAAGGGCTTCCGGCGCCAGGTGGCGGGTCGTCAGGATGACCATAGCGGACATGCTGAGGATGAAGAGATCCCTTCGATCGGAGGCGGTCGGATGAAGACCGTCGTCTTCGGCGCGGGAGGGATGCTGGGTGCGGACCTTTGCGAGGAATGGAGGGGGAAGGCTGTCCTGACGCCTCTGTCCCGCAGTCAGTGCGACGTGTGCGAGAAGGGCAGGGTCCGCGACATCCTTGGCTCGGAGAGGCCTGACGTCGCCGTGCTCCTGGCGGGCGCGACCAACGTGGACAGGTGCGAGACCGATCCTCTCTACGCATTCAGAGCCAACTCACTCGGCCCGAGCGTGGTCTCACAGGTCTGCAGATCGCTGGGGATCCCCATCCTGTATGTTTCGACGATCGCCGTATTCGACGGGAACAAGACATCTCCCTACACCGAATTCGACGATCCCTCGCCCTGCAGCATCTACGGCCGGTCGAAACTCCAGGGGGAGGAGGCCGTCAGATCTTTCTCGCCTGAGCACTGGATCGTCAGGACAGGCTGGCTCTTCGGCGGCGGCGAGAAGGACAGCAAGTTCGTGCCCAACCTCCTCAGAAAGGCCGGACAGGGCGGCAGCATCCGCGTCGTCCGCGACTGCGTGGGCTCGCCGACCTATACCCTCGACCTGGCGGCGGCCATCCTGAAGCTGATCGAAACCTGCCCGTACGGCCTGTATCACGTCGTCGGATCGGGGCCTGCCGCAAGCAGGTACGAGCTCGCCAGAGAGGTCCTCGAAGCGGCAGGGCATGATCCCGAGAGCGCCATCCCCTGCCAGTCGGCGGAGTATCCCCTTCCTGCTCCCAGGCCCCGCATGGAGGCAGCCGAGTCGCTCGTCCTCGAGCTTCTGAATGTCGATCTCGGCATCCCCCTGTGGCGGGACAGCCTGGCCTCCTATGTCAGAACCCGGCTCCAGTCCCTTCTCCACTGACTCCGGCAATGCCCGGGACTGACGGTCTGTTCCGGTTCCTCCGCAGACTGCCGCCATGGCTTCCCGCCGTTGCGGCTGCAGCCGCTGCCCGTCTCCACGACCTCGGCGCCAGGAGCCTCTGGGTCGACGAGGCGTTCGCCGCGGGGCTCGTCGGAAGAAGCTTCGGGGACATAGCATCCATGTCGCTCTCGGGATCGCCCCATCCACCCCTTGCCTTCTTCTCCATAAAGCTCTCGTCGATGCTCTTCGGTACGACCGAGGCGGGCCTGAGAGCGGTACCCCTGATCCTGTCGGTCCTTGCGGTCATTCCGCTTTTCTCTCTCGTATCGAGATGGGTGGGCGGGAGAGGGGCCTTCTGGGCCGCGATGATCTGGGCGCTGGCCCCCTTCGCCGTCTCGCTGGGGCAGGAGGCATGGCTCTATTCCCAGATGGCCTTTCTCTGCTTCCTGCTCGTGGATCTCTGCGACAGGGCCTGGCGGGGCAGCCGCCGTGCGCTTGTCCCGGCGGTCCTGACCGCGGTCGCGGGCATGGCCACGAACGCGCTCTTCGCGATAGCCGTTCTCGTGGCTTGGCTCCTCCGGATCCCTGCTGCAGGCTTCCGAAAGCCGGCCGGGCCGCTCCTGGCGCTTCTCGCCGTAGTGGTGCTCACCCTTCCGGTCACGATCTCGACGGCCGGGCAGGCTTCCCTCAGGCGGCAGAGGATGGAGGCTGCCGGATTCTACGAGGAGACGCCCCGCAGGATCCTCATGGGCAGCATCGAGGTCCTCTCCTCGCTCATCCCGGACGGCATGGCTCCGCCCATCTCGCGGGACTCCCTCGAGCGCCCCCGGAATGCGGTGTTCGTCGCCGGGTTCCTGCTCCTCCAGGCCGGATGCCTGGCGGTCCTCCTCACCAGGAGGGAGATCCGTCCCGGATTCAGGATCTGGGCCCTGGCCTGCACGATCCTGCCCCTGTGCGCATTCATCTTCGAGTGGCCCACCGTGCGTCACCTGTCCATCCTCTGGGTTCCGCTGGCCCTTTCGCTCGGCGCGGCAGCGGCGCGGTGGAGGCCCGCCGGGCCCCTTCTCGCAGCGGCGGCGATGCTGACGCTCCTGTTCTACATGAGCACCACCACCTATCCCTACCACGGGAGCGACTGGAGAGAGGCCGTCCGCACGGTCGAGGAGGGACTGGAGGAGGGCGATGCAGTCCTGATCGCGGCAGGCCAGTCGGGAGGCCTTGCGTATGAGTTCTACCGGACGAACGATGCCCCCTACGTTTCCGCATGTGCTGCAGATCCGTACGATGTGCAGCCCATCCGGGCCACTGTAGACACAGCGGGCATGCTGGACAGCCTGCTTGCCGGGCATCCCCGGGTATGGATAATCGGCGATTTCTGGGGGGGGAGTACGGCGCTCGACATCGCCGCCGGGAGGACGATAGTGATGCATCGCTGGGTCAGCCCCGCTTCCGAGGTCGCTCTGGTCACGGCATCACGGTAGGCACATCCGGGCTGCGGCCGCTCACGGGAGGCGGGTGATGCCCCCGCTCCGTTCCGGATCAGCTGGTTCTACGCCTGATCGCCCTTCGTGGGGACTCCCCGGGGATCAGAGGATGTTGCTCGCCAGTTCGGCGAGAACGCTCCTTTCGCCCTTGAGGAGGTTCACCTGCCCGTAGATGTTCTGCCCGCGCATCCTGTCGACCAGATAGGTCAGCCCGTTCGACTGGCTGTCGAGATAGGGAGTGTCGATCTGGTAGATGTCGCCGGTGAAGACCATCCTCGAGCCCTCGCCCGCGCGCGTGATGATCGTCTTCACCTCGTGCGGGGTGAGGTTCTGCGCCTCGTCGACGATGAAGAACACCCTGTCGAGGCTGCGGCCCCTGATGTAGGCCAGCGGGGCTATGAAGAGCTTCTCGTGCTCCAGCATCTCGGCGATCTGCTTCTGCTCGTGCCCGTCGGCCGGGAACCTGTTCCTGATGACCGCCAGGTTGTCCCAGAGAGGCTGCATGTAGGGATCGAGCTTGCTCTTCACGTCTCCCGGCAGATAGCCGAGATCGCGGTTGCCCAGGGGCACCACCGGCCTTGCGAGATAGATCTGCCTGTAGTTGCGCCTCTGCTCCAGCGCGGCGGCCAGCGCCAGAAGGGTCTTGCCCGTGCCCGCCTTCCCGGTGAGAGTGACCAGCTGGAGATCCGGCCGCATCAGCGCGTCGATGGCGAATGCCTGCTCGGCGTTCCTGGGTTCGATCCCGAAGACGCGCTGCTTCGACACCCTCTCCAGACTGGACTCCTGCGGGTTGTACCTCACGAGCGCGCTGCTGCTGCCGTTGCGAAGGACGAAGTACTGGTTGGCCCTGGGGGTCTGATCCAGCCCGGCCTCGGCCAGCGGAACGCTGAAGGGCTCGGAATAGAACCTCGAGATGAGGGCGGGGTCGACCCCCTCCGAAATGCTGCTGCCGGTGTAGAGCTCGTCGATGTTCTCGATCTTGCCGGTCTCGTAGTCCTCTGCGTTGAGCCCGAGTGACTTGGCCTTCATGCGCAGGTTGATGTCCTTGCTGATGAGCACCACGGGGCGGTTGGGGATGGAGTGCCTGAGCTGCTCGGTGAGAGCGAGGATCCTGTGATCGGCCTTGTCGTGGATGAAGGCCTGGTCGACGACTGAGGAGCGAGGCTCGGCCGTCATCACGAACAGCCTTCCGCGCCCCTTCCCCAGAGGCAGCCCGTCACCGAACAGGCCGTCGCCGGAGAGCCTGTCCAGCTTCCTGATGAACTCCCTCGCGTGGAAGTTGATCAGGTCGCTGCCCTTCTTGAACTCGTCGAGCTCCTCGAGCACGGTGATGGGGATCACGACGTCGTGCTCCTCGAAGTTGTCGATGCAGTTGAAATCGTAGAGGAGCACGTTGGTGTCGAGGACGAAGACCTTGCCTCCTGCACGGGTCTTCCTTGACGTCGATCCCGCCTTCTGGACAGCCATGTGGTTCCTCCGTCGGTTCCGGGAGAGGGGCTCCCGGGGACTCACCTGCTCCGGACGGGCGAAAGCTCTCCGCTGTCCAGAAAAATCATCCCCTGGCCCGTCGAAAGCAACAGCCTGCCCTGCCCGTCGATCCCCTTCACTATCCCCGTGTCCAGCCTGTCGCCGCGGACAATCCGGACTTCGCGCCCCGACATCCACAGCCTCCCGGTGATCCCTTCCGCGCGGTCGGAGATTGGGTCTAGAGTCCTGTCGGGCCAGGCTTCGTCGAGTTCGAGGAGCAGCCTGTCGAGCAGGGCATCGGGATCGGGGGGGGGCGCGAAGCGGGCCCAGGCGACGGGAGGCGGCCCGCTCCGCCCGGGGATGGAGGGAGCCGCCGCGAGATTGACGCCCAGGCCCGTCACGAACCACGGGATGGGGAAGGTGCCGTATTCGGGAAGGATCCCGGCTATCTTGCCTTCACCTGCGATGACGTCGTTGGGCCATTTCACGCAGGCCCCGATCCCGGCCCGGAGGAGCTCGCCGCAGATGATGTCGGCAAGGAGGAGAGCCACTCGCGAGGCATATTCCGGAGATGGAGGCGGGACGAGCAGGAAGCTCGCGTAGAGGCCGCCCGGGGGCGACTCCCATGTCCTGCCCAGGCGTCCCTTCCCTGAGGTCTGTCTCACGGCCCTGACGACTGTCCTGTCGGAGAGGCCCCGGAGCCCCTCCTTCAGGAAGTCGTTCGTCGAACCGGTGCTTTCGAGCAGTATCCTCCGCCAGGTTCCCGGCACGTCAGGCAGCGGTATCCGGCTCGCACTTCCTCCTGCAGCCGAAGATCGCGTAGAGGCAGGGAAGCACGAACAGGGTCAGGAAGGTGGCCACCGTGAGTCCGCCCATGACGGCCCTGGCCATGGGGGCCCAGGTCTCGCCGCTGTCGCCGATGCCGAGCGCCAGGGGGATCATCCCGAAGATGGTGGTGAGGGCGGTCATCATGATGGGGCGCATCCTCACCCTGCCGGCTTCGGCGACCGCCTCGAGGACGCCCAGCCCCTTTCCGCGCAGCTGGTTGGCATAGTCGACCAGCACGATCCCGTTGTTCACGACGATCCCCGCGAGCATCAGTATCCCGATCATCGCAGTAACCGAAAGTGCCGTGCCCGTGATCAGGAGCGTGAACATCACGCCTATGAAGGCCATGGGGACCGTGAAGATGATGATGAAGGGCTCGAGGAACGACTCGAACTGGCTGGCCATGACCATGTAGACGAGGAGCGCGGCCGCGAAGATCGCTATCGTGAGGTAGAAGAAGGTTTCGCGCTGGTCGTCGACCTGTCCGGCGAGTTCGTACCTCAGGCCTCCGGTGTCCAGTGTGTCCAGCATCTTCTCGACGTCGTTCGCGATGCTTCCTAGGTCCCTGTTGTGGTTGGAGCACGAGACGGTAGCGACGCGCGACTGGTCGACGTGGGAGATGGTCTGCGGGATCAGGCCGGTCTCCATCATGCCGTAGGCCGCCAGGGGCCTGCCCGCGACCGGGGTGGCCATGATCTCCTCGACGTTGTCGCGATACTGCTCCGGATACCTCAGGAAGATGTCGTACTCGCTGCCGCCCTCCCTGTAGAAGCCGGATGCCTCGCCCATCACCCCGGTCGAGACCTCGGAGCCGATGGCCGCCCTGGAGACGCCGAACCGGGCCAGTGCCGATGCGTCGGGGATGAAGGTCCTCTGCACCCTCTGTATGTCCATCGACGTCTCCACGTCGCGGGTGCCGGGGATGGTCTCGAGCACGTCGGCGCAGCGTTCGGTGACATCCCGCAGCGCATCGAGATCCTCGCTGTAGAAGCGTATCTCGATGGGAGAGCTGCTCGACATCGGGCCGCCCTCGGAGAAGGTCGCCTCCAGGTCGGGTATCTCCGCCAGCATGGCGCGGATGCTGTCCTGGTACTCCTGCTGGCTGACGGATCTCTGATCCCTGGGAACCAGCGTGAGGAAGAAGTTGAGGTTGTTGGCGCTGTTGCTCCCGAACGCCGCGGCGAATCCCTCGAGCTGCCCGACCTCCATGTAGAACTCCTCGTAGTCGGTTGAGTCGACTATCCCGAGGATGCCTTCCCGGATCACCGTTGCTGTCGAATCGGTCGATTCGAGAACGGTTCCCGGGGACCTGAAGGTGTTTGCGGAGATGTACCCCATGTCGTTCTCCGAGAAGAACTCGATCGGGACCACGGCCAGGAGGCCGAGGGATGCTGCGAACATGGCGACAGACGAGAGGATGACCGCCTTGCGGTGGTGGAGCGCCCACTCGATGCCGCGCTTGTAGGAGTTCTCGATCCTCTCCATCCGTATGCGCAACCATGTCTGCAGCCTGTTCTCGGTGCCGTCACCGGCGATGCCCTTCACTCGCGAGGTGAATATGGGGATGAAGGTGAGGGCGACGAAGAGCGACACGACCAGGCTGAAGCTGATCGTCAGGGACATGTCGCGGAAGATCTGGCCCGCGAGCCCCGGTACGAACAGGATCGGGATGAAGACGGCGACCGTCGTCAGGGTCGATGCCGTGATCGCCATGCCGACCTCGGTGGCTCCGTTGATGGAGGCGGGGATCGGGGCTTCGCCGCTCTCGCGCCTCCTTACGATCACCTCGAGCACGACGATCGAGTTGTCGACGAGCATCCCCACGGCCAGCGCGAGACCGGCGAGGGAGATGATGTTGAGATTGACGTCGGCGAAGTACATCACGGCGAACGTGGCGATCATCGACATCGGGATCGAGATGGCGACGGCCGAGCTGCTCTTCCAGGAACGGAGGAAGACGAGCAGCACGATCACGGTGAGGACGAGCGCCTGCAGGGCCGACGTCCAGAGGTTGCCGATGGAGCCCTCGATGAAGCTCGCCTGGGTGTAGAGCAGGTTCACGTCGACCCTGTCGCTGTACATCTCGCGGATCTGGTCGAGCTGGATCTCCAGCTTGTCGCTCACGTTCACGGTGTTGGCGTCCGAGCGTCTGAACACCACGGAGACGACCGCCGGTTCGCCGTTCAGGCTGACATATCCCGTCTCCTCGACGATGCCGTCCTCGATGGTCGCTATCTGTTCGAGGAGCACCGGCGAACCGTCGGGTCTGTAGCCGACGACGAGCTGGGCGAGGTCATCGAGCGAATCGAACGATCCGGCTATCTTCACGGAGGAGTTAAGCCCGCCGACGTTGATCTCGCCCGCCGGGGTGTCCTGCCGCACCGAAGCGACCGCGCCCGACACCTGGCCGAGGGACAGGCCCGCCTGCTCCATGACCACCGGGTTCACGATCACGTTGATCTGCCTGCGGCTGCCGCCCATGACGCTGACGGATCCGACGCCCTCGACCCTCCGCAGCAGAGGCTCGATCTCGTCCTCGACTATCCTCCTCAGCTCGAAACCGTCGAGCCTGGAGCTCGAGAAGGCGATCATCATCGTGGGGGCGAGGCTCGCGTCGAGAACCATCACCATCGGGTCGGAGGCATCGTCGGGGAGATAGCTCTTGTACATGTCGATGTAGCGGCGCAGGTCGGTCTCCGCCTGGTCCATGTCCGTGCCCCACGAGAATTCGGCTGTCACGAGGCTGAGGCTGGGGCTCGAGGAGGACGTCACGCGCGTGACGTTCTTGGTCGAGGCGGCCGCCTTCTCGATGTACTCGGTGACCAGGTTCTCGATCTCCTCGGGTCCGGCGCCGTTGAGCTGGCTGAAGATCATTATCTGCGGGAACACGAGCTTGGGATACAGGTCGAGGCCGAGCTGGGTGAGACCGAAGATGCCCACGCCCAGCATGAAGGCGAAGAGCATCATGAAGGTCACGCGCTTGCGTACCGAAATCGCCGAGATGTTCAAGAAGGAACCTCCTGGAGCCTATTCCGCTGGAGTGAGCCTGCCCGGGTGCGGCCCGGCGAGGCTCTCCCCTGCGCCGAGTCCGTTGTAGATGAGATTGATGCACTTCTCCAGCCGTTCGATCTGCGTGTCTATGTCGACGTCGCCGCAGAGCGAATACTGGAAGAGCAAATCGATGCAGAGGCCGAAAAGGATGAAGGAGATGGAATCCTCCTGGGCGGACTCCGGCAGCGATCCTCTCTGTTTGAGCTTGCGCGTGATCTCGCGGAGCTGCGAGAAGGCATGGAGCTGGAAGTCGGGTCTCGACCTGCCTTCGAGCTGATTCTCTATGGCAATGCGGATGATGAAGTTGATCAGAGCGCGATCCAGGCTTGCGAATCCCCTCAGGTACACGGAAAGGAGTTCGCCATACGCCCTCTCGGCCGAGTCGGGGGGCGATTCCACCAGCCTTCGCGCAGCCTCGAAGGATTCGGACATCTGGTCGTGGCAGAAGGCTATCGTCAGCGCCTCCTTGCCTCCGAAGTAGTTGTAGAGCGTGCCCACGCTAAGCCGAGAGGCCGAGGCGATCCTGTCCATCGTCAGGTCCTCGAAGCTGTTCCTGGCGAGGAATGCCTTCATCGAAGCCATCACCTTCGCCCGGCGCTTCCTCTTCTGCTCTTCCCTGAGACTCAATCCAGCACCTTTCGTCTCTGAACCTGTTTCAGGTTTATAACTGGTTCAACATATTCCGGCAAGCCCGCGAACCCGGCTGGACGGGTTCCCCGAACTCGCGCCATTGCGCAGGAAGGCCTGTTTCTGCATGTTGCGCATGGTCGGGCCGCTAGCTCAGTTGGTAGAGCATCGGACTTTTAATCCGGTGGTCGGGGGTTCGATTCCCCCGCGGCCCACCACGGTTATTTCCGCGTCCGCGGAAATAGCCAGGCCTGGCAGCTGCCCGCCATCAACCAATCGATTTGCCGGGCGGGCAGCGAGAAGGCCCGGAGCGCACTTCCTCAGACGGGAGTCCGGATTCGCCAACGCGAATCCGGGCACGCCCTTTCGCAGATTCGCTCCGCGAATTATGCTGACGGGCTACCCGGCGATTTCGCAGAGCGAAATCGCTGATTTGACTTTCCTTTGCCTCGGAAGCGATAATTGCGAGCTTCGGCGACCCCATCGTCCAGCGGTTAGGACACCGGCCTTTCACGCCGGCGACACGGGTTCGAGTCCCGTTGGGGTCGCCAGCCCAGCCGTTCAGCCCCTCCAGAGTGGTTCTTCACCGTGGATCTTCACCGTTAAGTGGGACACTGGTCCAGTTAGCAGCACAGTACTCGATCCCTCCTCGTCCTGGAGGGCGCTGGCAAGCTCCTGCTCACGCCGGTAGGGAGCGACCCGCCCTCGTGCCTGAACACATAGGTGCAGGATTGCTGTCTTGACGCACCTTCACACAAACCCCATCTATTTGTAGCACAAAGAAGTGCAACAAGGGAGGGGTGCGATGTCCATCCATCACCTTCCATCCTCTATTCTTCTCGTCTCTCTCTCTCTCCTCATCTCTATTCCCGCTTCATCCCAGTGGCTCGAGTTCAATGCGGGTGCTTCAGAGAACAGCTACCCCCTGGTCGTGTTCAACGGGTGTTGGGATGAGCTTCTGACGTTCGACGTAGAGCTGCGCGGGCTGCTCGCGGAGACGGTCACAGTCGATTCACATTCCTACCTGCGCTTCCCTTCCTCCCCCGGCACCGTGCCGTCCGACGAGATCGGCTTCCCCGAGCTGCCGGTGGTGCGCAGGATGGTGTGGTTGCCGGACAGCAGCGACATCACTCTCGAGTACTCAGCCGACTGCTTTGACGGTATCGAGTGCCTGCCGATTTATCCAGCGCCGCTTGACAGCTTCCTCACGGACAGCACGGGAGCGGGCTGGATCGCCGAGTGCTTCCGGAAGGATTCTTCAGCCTACACCTCGATAGAATGGTATCCCGACACCCTTGCGAGGCTTGTGGGGGAGTTCCGGCTGAGGGATCTGCGGGTGGGGATCGTGGATGTGTACCCGGTGCAGTTCCTCGCCTCCGAGGACAGCTTGAGGGTATGGAGCGATATCGAGATAGCGTTGAGTTACGATACGACAGCCGACTGGCCGGCATGCGACCTGGGCTGTTACGAGGGACTGATCGAGGACAGACTGCTTGGGTACAGTCCAGAGCCGCAACCCTGGGCCCCGGTTCCCGGCGTCGTGATGCGGCCTCCGGATCTGGTCGCCGGCCCGGTGCGGGTTCCCGACTATGTGATCCTGGTTGCCTCGGGGCTCGACGGCTGGTGGGTGGACACCCTTGCACATCACCGTGCCGACTTGAACGGCTTCGACGTGGCGATAGCGCGGACCGATAGCGTGCTCAGCCAGTTCGGGGGCTCGTCGACTGCGATAACGCCCGACATCATCCGTGACTTCACCGAGGCCATGTGGGACTGGGGTTCGGCCGGGACCAAGCGGTCGTCCTACCTTCTCCTGATCGGCGACCACGAGGATCCCGGCTATTCAAGCGAAGACTGGTTCCTGCCGACGAACGTCAAGCTGGTCGGAACATGGCCCGAACAGGGCTCCGACGGCTGGTTCGCAGGATTCGGAGAACCCCCGGAGCAGTACGGTGTCTTCCCGGACATGATCATCGGTCGAATCCCGGCAAGGACGACCGCTCAACTGAGGGATGCGATCGATCTGATCCTCGAGTTCGAGAGCGAAGTGTCGATCTGGCCCCCGCCATCGAGCCTCGCCTGGCGGAGGAATCTATGTCTCCTCGACGGCCTTGCTCCAGTATCCGTATCGACCGGAGCCTGGGGCGTGGAGATGTCAACATGGCTGGGATACTCGCTCGACTTCGCAGCCTGCGGAGACGGCGATCCTTCCACCGGCGACGACGGCAGCAACATGTCGAGCAGACAGTGGTGCGACAGCTGCCTCTCCTTCATCGAGGATGGTGCGCAGGTCCTTCGATATCACGACCATGGTGCAGTCCACTTCTTCGAGTGCGCGATGGACGGTGCAGGCGGCATGCCAGACTCGACCTTCGACACAACTGATGCATGGGATCTCTGTGAAGGCAACGAGAACCATGGCTGGCCCTTCGTCCTTCTGGGAAGCTGCTCACAGGGAACGTTCAACTGGACGGACAGCCTTCAGTATCATCTTTGCTATCCATCCTGGATGTACCATGACCCTGACGGGACCGACTATGACTTCGAGGTGCAGTGCTTCGGTGAAGCTCTTCTTATGAACACGAGAGGAGGTGCAATCGGGGTTTTCGGACACAGCTGGGCGGCTGGGGCGGTTCATCTAGGGCTTTGTCGATCTGTAGCAGAGGATGTGCTCGAGAGAGGCATCGGCCGGATAGGAGACGCAATATCCAGCGCGAGAATGGAGATGTCCTCATCTCTCTGGGAATCCTGCGGCTGGGGAGACGATCTGGCAGGCGGAAACATTCTTGGCGACCCAGCGGTCGACATAGGCGACCGGGTGAAGTTCAGAAACCGATGCGATCTGATCATCTCTCCCGAGGACATCGGAACGAGCAGGTATCCTACAGCGCCTGTCTCTTCATCCCCGCGGGCGACCATTCTCCAATCGACCGTTCGTAATGCTGGAGCTGTAGAGTCGGGAAGCTTTTCTGCAACGATGGAGGTCGAGTGCGGCCAGTACGATACAACTCTCACCACGACCTGCGCCGGGCTGGATCCAGGTGAGAAGTCTATCCTGTCTTTCGGATGGATGGCCGGGAGCGTGAGCTGCCCGGCGACTCTGTCCCTCCAGGTGTCGGCTGACCCCCAGGGTCGCTGCCCTGACAGTTGGACTGCGAACAACGATGCGACTGCCGAGATCGAGATCATCGACTCCTACCCCAATGAAGATGGATGGCCGGTCCGGGTGCCTGGGTCGGTGGCATCACCTCCGGCCCTGGGTGACGTAGACGGCGACGGCGAGCTGGAGATAGTCATCCAGGCAGGGCAGCACTGGCTTGTCTGCGCGGAGCCCGATGGACAGATAAGGTGGGTGGCTGGGCCGTATGAGCTGTCAGTTGGCAGCAGCGGCTCGATCGATGGTTATTGCGTTCCTTCGCTCGGCAGTGTCGGCGGAGACGAAACCCCCGAGCTCGTCGTCTATACACCAGACGAACTCATCGTACTGGATGGAGGTGACGGGGATCTGCTCTATTCGAGGGCACATGGATGCGGCTCGTCTCTTCCGTGGGGATGGTATCCCAGGACCGCGGTGCTTGCCGACCTCGTCAGCGAGCAGGGGCAGCTGTACCGTCGAGACGAGATTGCCTATATGCTAAGAGATACTCTCTATGTGCTCCGGGTGCAGGGCGATAGCCTTGCGGCGCTTGATCGGGAGTACGTTCCTGGAGCAGTCACACTGGGCTCAACCAACATCCACTCATGGGTGTGTGCCTGCGATCTCGACGGGCAGTATCCTGCCGAGCTGATCATCAACTGCAGCACAAGCGAGATCCTGGGTGAGAACAAGGAAAGCCGGCTGCATCAGTACAGTTATACCGCCGGGAGCATCTATGCGAGCCGGACCTTCAGTGGTGTCTTCTACAGGGCGATCCCGGCGGTAGGAACCCTTGCAGGCTCAAGCATGAAGATCGCACTGCCCCGCGGCAGGGCTGCCTCGGACTTCTATCCGGCATATATCCTCGATGCCGACAGCCTCCAGAACACACCGATCGACTGCGCCTCGAGCGACACGACGAGCGAATGGGTTCTATCGTGTATGATCGCAAACTGGGACGCGCTTCAGGCTGGTACGGACCGTGTCACCGCTCCATCGGCAAACCGCGCATTCTCGTGGGAACCGGATGGAGATCAGCACTGGTTCAGCCAGACGGAGCAGTACCAGCACAGGCCACCGTTCGCGGCACTTGGAGATATGGACGATGACGGCTGGGCCGATCTGATCATCTCCGATCGAAAAGGATTAGTCAGGGGATTCGACCGAACTGGTACTCGTCTCACGAATCTCGGCTTCCCCTACACTCTCCCTTCCGAACTCCATGGTGGATTCGCGATTGCCGACATCGACGACGACGGGAGGATCGAGGTCGTGTTCGGCACTGCTGACAACTACCTTCATGTCTGGGAATTGGGCGAGTGCGAAGAGGGATACGCTCCCTGGCCGCAGTGCCAGCATGACGCTGCAAGGACAGGGGCTCTCGAGTGATCCCAGCGCTTGTCTCATCCTGCCTGATATCGGTGACGCACGCCCCGGGCTGGAGTGACCCGGTGATAAGCATCCAGACTCCTGGAGACGACTATCAGAGGAAAGATCTTGTGGTCGCTGCAGGGGAGTTGGTGCACCAGGGCTGGGACCTAGAGACGACTACCAGAATTGCACGCAACATCGTGCTCGTGGATGGCTCGTTCATCCTCCCCGACACTCTTGTGTCACGCGAGGTCTGGTCTGGGTATCCCAGTATGACGGCGGTAGGGGATCAGGTAGCATATTTCTGGCGCGAATCGGACGATCACATCTGGTACGCGCTGACCGATCAGGATGGCAATCTCACTCTTCCCCCCACCCAGTTCAGTTACCTGGGCTGCGTCTGGCCGGAGATCTCAGCCTCCAGTGACAGCCTCGGGCGGATACATCTGACCTGGGATGCTCCCGGGGGCATCTACTACTCGGTGTTCTATCCGGGAGGCTCCGAGGTTTTCAGGGATACTATCCCGGAGAGTGCGGAGAACTCGCTCGTGCTGGTCGACCATGAACGGGTCCACATCCTGGTGCTGGGCTTCACCGGTGGGAGCACTCAACTTCCCAGATATCTGGAGTACGATCTCGACTGCAACATGATCATCGCGCCGTTCGAGTTCGCAGATCCGGACTCCGATGCCGGGCACTCATGGAGTATGTCGTGTGATTCTGAGGGAAATGCCTGCATTCTCTACAGGGAATCGATTCTCTCGACATATGATGAGCATCTCAGCTTCTTCAGGATCGACCGAGATACAGGTTCCCTTCTGACAGACGGCAAGCTTATCTACACCGAGCCCTGGGGAGCTAACTGCCTCTGGCCAGTGCTCCTCCATAACACCTTGGAAGAATGCTTCTATGCCCTGTGGATAGAGAACACCCCGCCCTCAGGCAACCTCAATCTGATTCGGTTCTGCGTCATCGACTCGGATGGTGAATTGATTGAAACACCGTACTCGGCTTACGACTACACCGACGAGAATCCCGAAGACCTCTACTATTTCAGGGCTTGCACTGACGATGCGGGCGATGTTTTCGCGACCTGGACCGAGATCGATCCCGAGATACAGAAAGGATGGATCCGCCTGGGATGGTTCGACCATAACTGGCTGGGAGTCTGGGATGATACCACTTCGACTGCAGGGCCATTACTCCTCCTCAGTGCCTCATGCAACCCTTTTTTAACGTCGGTGACGTTCGTCTGCGAGGGCTACGTTCTTCCCGGCCAGCTTATGATCTACGACATCACGGGAAGGTTGATCCGGAGTCTCAGCGACCGGCAGGGTTCATCCTTCCTCTGGGACGGGCACGATGGCTCCGGGAGCGAAGTGCCACCCGGCACATATCTTGTCCGGGGCGCAATCGATGGGTTGGTGTCTTCTCTCAGGATCGTCAGACTCTGATAGCTCTAGGGCGCCTGTCGGCGCATCCTTCCAGCCCCTCCTAATCCAGTATGGGAAGAGAGGATGCCCGGGCCTCAGGGCCTTCATCGCAGTCCACGGTGTCAGGCTCCCCGTCCTCCATCCCCGGCGATGCGGAATCCAATCTCTACAGGCGCGTCTGAGGATGTACGTTCCGGCCCTTTCGCGGTTCGCCTGGCTCTCGTCTGAGGAAGTACTCCGAGGTCCTCTCGCGGCTTGCCGATCCGGTCTATCGGATCATGACAAGCCACTGCCGGACCAGCTTGTTCCTGCGGACGCAGGAACAAGCGAACTGCCGGGCCTCTTCATTTCCACAGACGCGGCAATGAAGGGGTCGCCAGCCCCGCGTGTTCCAGCTTCCATGATGACAGTGACCAGCACCATCCACCTTTCGAATCACTCAGCGCGGAGCAGGCAGGTGACTGCCCGTCCTCTGCTGTGCATAATGAAGCCGAGGAGGGAAGCATGATCGGGGTTCCACGCTCGAAACTCATCACCCTGCGAGCCTTCTGCAGGCGCAACGGGGTGCGGTCGCTCTCGGTGTTCGGCTCCAGGGCACGGGGCGATGCAGCCGAGGGCAGCGACATCGACCTCCTCGTCGAGTTCGAGGATGGATCCGGCATCAGCTATCTCGACCTGATGAACATGCGCCTCGAGCTGGAGGAGATGCTGGGGCTCCAGGTCGACCTCGTTGAGAAGGCCGCCATCTCGAATCCGATACGCAGGGAACGTATCCTCTCCGAGAGGAAATCCCTCTATGGCTCCTGAAGAAAGGGATGCAGCCCTTCTGTTCGATCTGACTACGGCTGCGAAAGAGATAGGTGCCTTCGTCTCGGACATCGACTTCGAGCGCTTCCAGTCCGAAAAGCTCGTCAGGTATGCCGTGGAGAGGCAACTGATCGTGATAAGCGAAGCTGCCAGGCATCTCTCGGAGAGTATCCGACTGCTCACGCCCGAAGTCCCATGGAAAGCCATAGTCGGCCTTCGCAACATCCTGGCTCACGAATACGGCGAAATACTGGCCGAGAGGGTCTGGCTCGTAGCCACCCGGGACATTCCAGCACTGATCGGGGCTCTGGAGCCTCACCTGCCCGAGGGTTTCCGCTCCCCCTGATCCCCTCGTCCCATCCCCTGGCATCGCCGCGAGGCGCGAGCATTCACAGAGGAAGGCGAGCAGCTGATTCGAACAGGTTGTTCGGGGAGCGCCCCGGAGTTGATTCAGCACTGATCAGAGCATTGGAGCCTGACTCTCTGGCCCTGAGTCCGTCCGGGTCCGTTCCGCCGCATATAGCACGATCATCCCGTCGAACTGGAAAAGGAGCCGCATCAGGCCGTGCGCCTCCTCGACCACCGAGTGATAGTCATACTGCCGCCGCGCCATCTCCCCGACCTGGCTGTCCGCCGGGAGGCTATCCTCGATCACCGCACGCCTCGCGTTCGGCAGGAACATCTGCTGCAGCCACCATTCGAACGACGGGGCGTCCAGATAGCTACGTATGGCGTGCCGATCGTCCACCTCGGCGAAACCCGGCGCCGTCTCGTCCCAGAAACCGATGCGCCTCATCTCGGCTTCGATCTCGCCGAGCTTCGCCGTCAGTTCCTCTCTGCGCCGGTCCATGTTCCTCCGCCATTCCTGCCATATACCAGCCTGGCAGAACGATGCCAGGACAGCTTCACGAGAGCAGCGGTTCTCGCTGAATTCACGATCGGCAACGGGAGGACCGATCCTGCGATCCGGGCGCCAGCTCCCGGCAGACCGGTTCTGAACACCCTCGGACGGCGGCGGGACGAGGAAGCCCTGGGCTCTCGACCTGCTTCAGTCGCTCCCCAGGAGGACCTTGATGCACCCGAAGGTCGCGGAGGGGAGCGCGGCAGTACCCTCGAGCATCAGCTCCGACATCAGGCTCGACAGGAACCCGGTCGGGCCGTCCGGGGTCGGGGCCTTGAGCGAGCGGGGCACCCCGGGGCTGTTCCACAGGTAGGTGTGGAAGCTGCCTACGGCACCGTCCCATGAGAGTTCGATCAGCAGGTTGTGCTGGCCGTCGTACCAGAACGGAGTCTGGAGGTCGATCGTGTACCATTCCCCGGGCGATCCGGACACAGAAAGGGGATCGCCCTCGAAGACGAGTGTCCTGGTTCCAGGAATGTAGTTCTGGTCGAATTCCGTCCCGAGGAAGTCCTCCCCGCAAAGGCCCATGTATAGCTGGAAGTCCGGAAATGTTGCCGTCGAGTCGCCGGTGCCGGACGAGACCCTCTGCCAGGAGACGTTCTCGATCGTCATCGCGCCGCCGATCTCCGAGTCGAGCGCTATCACCTGATAGCGCAGGCCGCCGCTTCAATTGCCGCAGAAGGGATCCATGCCCGTCGACTCGGGGAAGCCGATAACCACCGACCCGGATGCCAGAGACGCGAGTAATGAGGCTGTCGCCAGGTATTTCATCCTCCACCTCCGAGGCGAGTATACGGCCGGACCGGATCCTCCGGGAGATCGGCGGGGTACGGCTTCCGGACTTGTCCTTTCCTTTGCGATCCGTCATCGTCAGCGGTTATGAAGAGAGGGGCAGGATGGTGACCGGCCGGCAGGGAGATGACGGGATGGCCGAGCAGGCCCCGGGAAGAGCGACAGACCGCCGGAACCGCCGAGGCCGTGCGAGGATGGCGGGCGTCTACGCGCTGATGATAGCGGCAGGCATCGCCGCCTTTCTGCTGATACGTGACCGGGGCGAGAGGCTTACTGCGCTGCCCGACATCGGCCTCCCGGCTTCTACCGTCCTTGTGCCCCCGGATGCGGACATGCTCTTCCACGTGCTCCTCGCCCTGACCGTCATCATCATCACGGCCCGCGTCACGGGATTCCTCTTCAACCTGATGAAGCAGCCGACCGTCATCGGAGAGATCGTTGGCGGCATAATCCTCGGGCCATCCCTCCTCGGCAGGATCGCTCCCGGTGTTTCCGCCGCACTCTTCCCGGGGGAAGTCACGCCCTTCATCAACGTCATCGCACAGCTAGGCGTGATCCTCTACATGTTCATGGTGGGACTCGAGCTCGACCTGCGGCACGTTTCGGACAACGGGCATCCGACTCTGATGATCTCGCACGCGAGCATACTGGTGCCCTTCGTTCTGGGTTCGGCGCTGTCGCTGGCGATCTACCCCCTGCTGTCACCCGGTGACGTGCCGTTCACCGTGTTCGCTCTGTTCCTGGGCGTGTCGATGTCGGTGACGGCCTTCCCGGTGCTCGCCCGCATACTCACCGATCTCGACCTGTGCCGGACCCGCATGGGGGCGCTGTCGCTCACTTGTGCCGCCATAGACGACGCTACTGCATGGTGCCTCCTCGCCTTCGTGGTCAGCGTGGCCCAGGCGCAGGCGATGTCGGCGGTCCGCACCCTGGCGTTCACCATCTCGTTCGTGGTCATCGTCATGGCGGTGATTGCCCCCCTGGTGAGGCGCCGGCTCCTGCCCTATCTCGAGCGATCCGGAAGACTCACACGCAGCGGCCTTGCGATCATCTTCGCCGCGATGCTGCTCTCGGCCATCTCCACAGAGCTGATCGGGATACATGCCCTGTTCGGGGCGTTCCTGCTGGGGGCCGTCATCCCCTGCGATTCGAAGGCCGCACGCGAGCTCAAGGGGAACATCGAGGGGATAGTGTCGGTGCTCTTCCTGCCGGCCTTCTTCGCCTACACCGGGCTCCGCACGCAGATCGGGCTCGTGAGCGGAGGCACGGCCTGGATGATATGCGCGGCCATCATCGCCGTGGCGTGCCTCGGGAAGTTCGGGGGATCGATGCTGGCGGCGAGGTTTTCCGGGCTGGGCTGGCGCGATTCCTCGGCGCTAGGCATCCTGATGAACACCCGCGGGCTGGTCGAGCTGATCGTGCTCAACATCGGGCTCGACCTGAGGGTCATCACTCCGCAGCTCTTCGCGATGCTTGTGATCATGGCCCTGTTCACGACTTTCCTGACCACACCGGTGCTCCAGCTCCTGACGCGGCACCACCCCTGGGACAGGCCGGGCGTCAGCCCCGGTGCGGCCTCCCGCGGCCTCCCGAGGCCAGCCCCGCCGCATCCCTGATCATCTTCGAGAAGCCGGCCAGCACGATGAAGATCTCCAGCCTGCCCAGGAACATCCCTGCGGTCATGGTCCAGAGCACGCCTTCCGGCAGACCCGGCGACGTCAGCCCAATCGACGCCCCGACCGTGCCCAGCGAGGATGCGAACTCGAAGAGGGACTCCCTGAAGCCGAAACCCTGAGCCATGATGACCGCCGAACCCGTGAAGAAGAGAACCAGGTACAGGAACACGAATGTCCCGATCTGCCTCAGCCTCTCGTCGGATATGTGGACCTCCGCACCGGTTTCGAGTAGAGCCCGCTTCTGGACGGCGCGGGAAGGCATGAGAGCTCTCCTCAGATCCCAGAGGACCGACCTCCACAGGGCATAGATCCTGAACTGCTTGATGCCGCCTGCAGTGGAGCAGGTGCCTCCGCCCACGAGCATGAGGACGATCAGGACGAGGACCCCGAAACCGTTCCAGTCCGCGTAGCTCACGGTAGAGAAGCCTGTGGTCGTGAGGGCCGTAACGGTCTCGAAAACTGCCACTCTCAACGACTTGCCGAGGCTCGGGTACACCCCGGCGCAGGTGAACACGAACAGGAGGACCGCACAGAGAGGGATAAGGAGGGCCGAGAGCCTGATCTCGCCGCTGCGCCAGAAGCTCCTGGCGTCCGCCCGCGCGAGTGCCCAGGCCGTTACGAAGTTGAGGTTCCCGAGGATCATCAGCGCTATCGCGACCGCCTCGACGGCAGGCGAGTCGAAGTAGCCGATGTTCTCGACGTGCGTTGAGAATCCGCCGGTGGAGATTGCGGCGAAGGTGTGGATCACCGAATCGAAGGGATCCATTCCCGCCAGGCGGAAGGCGGCGATCCCGGCGACCGCGTAGCCCGAGTAGAGAGTCATCACCAGGCGCGCAGACCTCTTCACATGGGGGACGAGCAGGTCTCTGCCCTCGGCGGCCGTCACCGAAGCCCCCATCGGACCCGACATCGCCGAGAGGAGGATCACCGCCAGACCCGCTCCCCCGGCGAACTGCATGATCCCGCGCCAGAGATGGACAGTGTGGGTCGCCGCCGGGAGATCCACCACGGTCAGCCCGGTGGTCGTCCAGCCGCTGACGCTCTCGAAGACGGCCTGGGTGAAATCGAGTCCGGCAGCGGACATCAGCGGAAGGGCCGAGACCGTGCAGACGGCCGCCCAGCTCGTCACGACGACTACGCTGCCCTCGGAGACGGTCAGGGTCATCATCTCCCTGCTGCGGAGAAGCCTCCAGCATGTGAAACCCGCCACGGCGAGTGAGAGCCCGGGAACGAGGAAAGCCCCTGCGGTCCAGGACTCCCCGGGCCAGAAGAGCAGGGCAGCCAGAGGGGTGGTCATCAGGAGCCCGGCGACGTAGCAGACGAAACCGGCCGAAGCCAGCATCGCCCCGTACCGGCGGAGCAGATGACTTCTGTCGATCACTCCGCCGGACCTCCGGCATCCGGCCCGGACAGCTTCCCGATGGCGGGACCGTAGGAAGTGGAGGTCGCGAGCAAGATCACGCGGTCGCCAGGGAGCATGAAGCTGTCACCGGAGGGGATGATCGCCTCGTCGCTCCTCAGCAATGCGGCGACGAGGCTTCCGGCCGGCATCCCCAGGTCTCTGAGCGGAACACCCACGCATGGCCAGCCCGACTGGATGCGGAGTTCGGCGATCTGCACCCTGCCGTCGGCCAGGGCCCCGATGCCCGTTATCTCCTCCAGGTCGGCCATCTGCTGGATCAGCGTCGCGATGGCCGCATTCGAGGAGAAGGACCTTATCCCGAGCTTCTCGAAGACCTCCTCGTTGCCGGGGGTGTTGACGAGAGCGAGCGTGTTGCGGACTCCGAACTCCGACGCCCCGATCTGACAGACCGCGAGGTTGTCGCTGTCGCTGGCCGTAGCCGCCACAAGGGCGTCGCAGTCGCGCACCCCGGCATCCTCGAGGACCTCCGGCGACGAGGGGTCGCCGCAGACGACGAGAGCCCTCGAATCCCTGGACAGCCTCTCACACTGCCCGGGGTCGGCATGGACGGCGATCACGTGCCATCCCTTGGACATGAACGACTGGCAGAGCGGTCTGAGCGAAGCCGTCGCGCCGGCGATGAGGACCTTCATGCTTCGGGCCTGCTATCCGATACGGAGTGTATCAGGCAGGACATCCTGTCGGCGGCGGCTGCCGTAGGGCAGACCGTCTCGACCCCGAGACGCCTGAACACGGCCTCCCTCGCCGGGTCGTGCACCCTCGCGACCGTCCTGGGCACGGAGTGGACGTATCGCGCAGCCTGCGCGAAGAAGAGGTTCGCATTGTCGTCGTCGGTAGCAGCCACTGCGAGATCGGCACGGGACAGCTTCACTCTCGACAGAGTGGCAGCGTCGGAGGCGTCCCCCTCCACCGTGAATCCTCCGAACTCCGGCGACAGGGCTGCGAGCGCCTTCTGGTCGCGGTCGAGGACCACCACTTCGTCCCCTCTGCCGCTGAGTTCCTCGGCGAGGCGGCGCCCGAGGGTACCGCATCCTGCGATCACCACGTACATGACATCTCCAGTCCTGGATCGTGCGGAAACGCAGCCGGCTAGATCCCCTCGTAGCCGGCCCTGGCCGGTCCGTAGCCGGGATCCATGTCCAGGGCGGCCCGGTACA
Organism: Candidatus Fermentibacter sp.; assembly: GCA_030373045.1. Taxonomy (NCBI): domain Bacteria; kingdom Pseudomonadati; phylum Candidatus Fermentibacterota; class Candidatus Fermentibacteria; order Candidatus Fermentibacterales; family Candidatus Fermentibacteraceae; genus Candidatus Fermentibacter; species Candidatus Fermentibacter sp. The sequence continues at coordinate 30,439 of JAUCPW010000059.1, read as the reverse complement.
TCTTCATGGCCCTCTGCCGGTCGCCCCGCACCTCTATGATCGATCCAAGCAATGCATAGGCCTCCGGTCTGGACGCATCGACCGAAATGGCCCTGGATGCGAACATCTCGGCCGAGTCGAAGTCCCTCCGCGTTATCGCCTTCCTTGCGAGGCCGAGGAGACTCGAATAGTCCGTTGACCCTTCCTCGAGATCGTCTCGGGCCAGCACCTCTTCGACGACAGACCTCACCTCCTCCAGACTGAAGGGTTTCTGGAGGAAGTCCGCGGCGCCGAACCTCATCGCCGCGACAGCCGAATCGAGCGTGCCGTGGGCGGAGATGATCACGACAGGGGGATGTGCTTCGAGGGTCATGATCCTCTCGAGGACCTCGAGTCCCTCAATGCCAGGGAGTTTCAGATCGAGGAAGGCGATCGCGAAGAGTCGGTCGCGCACCTTTTCCAGACCTTCCTCGCCGGTAGCGGCATGATGCACTTCGAGACCCATGTCCTCGAGCGCCCTTCCCAGCGAGATCCTGATCGACTTCTCGTCGTCGATCACGAGGGCGGACCGCCTGCTCATGCATGTCCTCCTTTCCCCGGGGATGCCGGGAGGGTGAAAGAGAATACCGCGCCCTCCCCGGGCTCCGATTCGACCCAGATGGTGCCTCCCGAAGCCCTGACGACCTCCCTGCAGATCGCGAGACCGAGGCCGGACCCCCCCGCCTTGTCCTGTACCTCGAAATGCACGAATTTCTGGAAGATCCCTGTCTGGCGCTCGAGCGGTATCCCCGGGCCGTTGTCCGACACAGAGAGGATGACGTCATCCCCCGCCCTCTTCGCGTCGATGCTTATGCGCCCCGAACCCTCCGGGATGTACCTGAGCGCATTGGAAACCAGATTCGAGAGCACCCAGGAGATCTTGCCGGGATCGGCGCTCACGGCCAGACCGGGCTCGGTCACGCCAGTCGAGATCGTCGAGCCCTTCCTGTCGAGCTGCCCCTCGTAGATCCCCCTGATCCTCTCGAACAGGAGCTGCACCGGCACCGTCTCGATCTCGAGATCTATCCGGCCTGCCTCCATGCGGGACAGGTCGAGGAGGTCTCCGATCAGGGCCTTCAACCTGTGGGCCTCGTCGTGTGCGGCTTCCAGGAGCTCCCTCTCCCTCGGCCCCAGATCAGCCCTGCAATGGTCGCCGAGGAGATCGATGCTCATCCCGATGCTCGTGACAGGCGTGCGCAGCTCGTGCGCGGCCGCCATCACGAACTCGCTCTTCATCCTGTCGATCTCCCGGGCCCGGGTGACATCCCGGAGCACGACCACGCATCCCGGGATCGAACTCCCGGAATGCTCGAGCGGGATGGCCGACACAAGGAGGAACAGCTTCACACCGTTCCTGTCGATCCCGATGATCCGCTCATCCTCTGTCAGAACGCCTGGTTCTGAACCGTCCAGGACTCTTGCCGCCTCGGAGAGCAGGCTCTCGTCGTGTATGAGTTCGGAGAGGTGCGGCCTCCTCGAGTGTTCCGTCCATGTGGCTCCGAGCATCGACGAGGCTGCCGGATTCATGTCCTGCACGCGGAGGTCGGGATCGACCAGGATTATCCCGTCGTCTATCCCGTTCAGGATGGCTTCGGTCTTGGACTTCTCCGAGAGCATCCTGTCCACGTGCATCGACTCGAACTTCTCTAGCGCCCCGGCCATCGTGTTGAACTCGGCCGCGAGAGAGCCCAGTTCGTCTGATCCTCCTCCGGGAACCCTGCTCTCGTAGTCTCCCGCGGCCAGTCTGCGGGCGGCGGCGATGGTCTGGTAGAGGGGCCTGAGTATCCTGCCCGAAAGCAGGATGCTGAACGCGATCCCGAATGCCAGCCCGAACCCTCCGATGATCATCGTGGACCTGGATCCGCTGCCCGCCATAGCCGAAGCCCGTATGCTCGCTTCATACATCGCCTGCTGGTTGAGCGAGAGCAGCGCGCCCAGCGTCGAATCGAGCCCGGCCGACACCGGGGCGACCGTGCCGGCGAACCGCGCAGGAAGCCCCTGGCCGGCGGGCATCCGTCCGAAGGACTCGCAGGAGTCGAGATAAACCGGGTACAGGACCGAGATCCGTGCGACCACCGAGTCCTCGCCGGGAACGGTGATATTGTCGCGGGCCCTTCCGAGCCAGAACAGGAAGTCGGCCTCCGCCAGGGTGAAGCAGGCTTCCCGCCCCGGGAACCCCGATTTGTTCGAGAGAAGGGCCTCGTCCTGCCTGTGCAGGGCTTCCCGCATCCTCCAGGAGGCGTCGATGCTCCTGTAGTTCTGCTGCAGTATGCTGTCGGAAGCCCTGCCGAGCGCCGAGAGACGCTCGACGGACCATCCCATCACCAGGGCGAGCATTGCGAAGGCGAAGCCGTATCCGAGCAGCATCTTCCGTCTGAGATTCATGACTGCCTCCCGGTCTTCGATAAGCAGGAAGCGTGCCATCCCCTTGGAATTCAGTACTGGAGAGGCTCGGCATCGAGCGGAGCGAAGGCCGGCCATTGCGGGATGAAATGGAGGGATGTCGGGATCATTGCAGATTGCAGGGGCTGCTAGATGTTGTAGTTCTTCCTGCGCCGCCAGAGCGTGGTCTCGTCGATCCCGAGGATCTTCGCAGCTTCGGAGAGCGTGCGGGTCGAGGCCAGGACGCGCCTGATGTGCTCCTCCTCGATGTCGGCGATCGGGAGATGGTCGCCTAGCCTCGTCTCCCTGGGGTGCCCGCCCGAGAGGCCATGCAGGTGTTCGGTTCCGATCACGCCCCCCTTGGAAAGGATCACCGCCCTCTCGACGACATTTCTCAGTTCCCTCAGGTTGCCGGGCCAGCTGTGGGCTTGGAGAGCGCACGTCGCCTCGTCCGAGAAGCCGGACACCCGCCTGTGGTTCAGGGAGCCGAAATGCCCCAGCATGATCCCGGCCAGCGGGACGATGTCCTCGACCCTGTCCCTGAGGGACGGCATCCGGATCTCGATGACATTCAGGCGGTAGTAGAGGTCCTGCCTGAACGTTCCCGCCGCGGCGGCCGCCCCGAGGTCGGAGTTCGTGGCGGAGATGATCCTGATATCCGCCCGACGGGTGCGCGAGTCGCCGACCCTCTCGTACTCACGGTCCTGAAGGAATCTCAGGAGCTTTGGCTGGAGGGGGGGCGGAAGGTCGCCGATCTCGTCCAGGAACAGGGTACCCCTCTCGGCGGAGGCTATCCTGCCCGGGCTGTCGCCCACGGCTCCTGTGAAGGCTCCCTTCGAGTGCCCGAACAGCTCGCTCTCCAGCAGTTCGGGCGGTATGGACGGGCAGGATACGGGGACGAACGGCCCGGAGGACCTCAGGCTCCAGAGATGGATCGCCTTGGCGAGGATGGATTTCCCGGTTCCGCTCTCGCCTGTCAGGAGCACGGAGGCATCCGACGAGGCCACCTGGTGAGCGGTTTCCAGGCATCTCCTCATAGCGGGGTTCGATGTGGAGAAGGACACCTCCGGAGCCAGCCGGGAGAGCTCTTCGGAGAGGTCGCGGATCCTTCCCTCGAGATCTTTCATCTCCGAGACCCTGCGGATGGCCATCCTCACCTGATCGGGTCCGAACGGCTTGGGGATGTAGTCGGCAGCACCCAGCCTCATCGCCTGGACCGCCGTCTCTATCGATGCGTAGGCGGTGATGACGATGATCTTCATCCCCGGCGTCTCATCGAGCAGGGCCGGGATCAGGTCGAGGCCGCTCCCGGTGCCGAGCCTGATATCGACGAAGGCGCCGTCGAAGGGGCGCCTGGCCGCCTCAGTCAGAGCCTGGGGGATGGAGGAGACGGCCACCACGGAATGGCCGTCCTCTTCGAGGCAGTATGTCAGGGTCTTCCTGATCCCTGGCTCGTCGTCCACTACGAGCAGGTGCAGTCCCGGAAGGCCTCGCTTTATGGTTTCACTCGCCATGCCGTGATATTCACCAATGAAGGCCGCAGGGACAACGCCGCACGCTAGTCCAGGTCCCTGAGCTCCCCGGTGGCCGTGAAGGCGATGCGTTCGCAGATGTTGACGATCCTGTCGCCGGCGCGCTCGATGTTGTGGACGAGCCCGCGACCAGCCCCTTCATCGCATCCTCGAGCATCGAGCATACCTTCGCGGCCGCGATGGGTATCATGACGAGCGGATGAGAGAGGGGCTTCTCGCCGATCGCCAGGCTGATCCTCGCTATGCCCTCGGGATAGTCCGCGGAATGGTTCGAACCGCTCGCTCCCGGTCCCCGCCGCGGAGTTGCCTGTGCACGTGAACAGGATCCAGGGCTTCCTCCGATCCATCGCGCCCCTTCCGGTCCGAGGATGGAGCGGGATCGTAAGGGAACGATCAAGGAACGCCTTAGATCCATGAAGTACCGGCAACCGCAGGGCCGGTCATCCGCCGGCCCGGGCACTTGTTGACATTTCTGAAATTTCAGCATATACTGATTTAGTTGATCGTTCACGGAAGATGCAGTGGCGCACAGCTTTCAGGGGAGTGGAAATGGCCGCGGATAAGGACAAGCCTGGATGCTCTGTTCCCGAGGAACCCTGCTGCCGGGTCGAGGCACTGGTCTCGGTGGACGACCGGGGACAGATGGTCCTGCCGAAGGACATCAGGGAGAAGGCCGGCATCGGCCCAGGAGACAAGCTGGCAATCGTCAGCCTCAGAGGCTGCGGGGATTCGTGCTGCCTCGCGCTGGTTCGGGCCGAGGCGATCACATCCATGGTAAGGGAACTGCTCGGACCTCTGATGTCGGAGCTATCGGGAGGACGGGATCGATGAAGAAGGCAAGTGAAGAGATCAGGAAGGCTGTCTCGGAAGATTACGCGCGCGCCGTGGCTGCAGGGACGGGCTGCGGGTGCGGATGCGGGGCGCCGGTGCAGAAGGGTGTCGCGGCGAAGCTGGCCGGCTACTCAGACAGGGAGCTGGCCTCGCTGCCACGGGAGGCGGTCGAGAACTCGTTCGGCTGCGGCAATCCCCTGGCCTTTTCAGCGGTCGAGCAGGGGCAGGTGGTCCTCGACCTGGGATCCGGGGCGGGGATAGATCTCCTGCTCGCGGCCGGCAGGGTGGGATCGACGGGAAGAGTCATCGGCGTGGACATGACGGACGAGATGATCGCCAGGGCCCGCGGGAACATCGAAGCCTCCGGGTTCTCCAACATCGAGGTAAGGAAGGGCCTGATCGAGGATCTCCCGGTCGAGAGCGGATCGGTCGACTGGGTGATCTCGAACTGCGTGATCAACCTCTCGCCGGAGAAGCCGAGAGTCTTTGCGGAGATAGCCCGGGTGCTGAAGAAGGGCGGCACCATGGTCGTCTCCGACATGGTCGCCGAGGGGCTGCCTCGTGAAGTCCTGGAGAACGCCGCCCTGTACTCCTCCTGCATCTCCGGGGCGATATCGGAGAAGGAATACCTGGCCGGGCTTGCGGAGGCCGGTTTGACCGACATCGAGGTCCTGGGCCGGATGGTCTTCGATGGCGCGCAGATGAGGGACATGGTCGAATCGGAGCTGAAGCTCGCAGGCGATACCGGACCGGGCTGCTGCGGGTCCGGAAGCCGCGGGATGGTGGAGGGTCTGGCTGGAAAGCTCGAAGGCAAGGTCTGGAGCATGAAGGTCAGGGCCAGGAAGCTCTGACCTGTTCCTTCAGCCGGGCCGGCCGCCTTGACCGGCCCGGCACCCCGGGATATCCTCGAAACCCGATGGAGAATGTTCCCGACGCGGTCCAGGGCCGCAGTCGCGTCTGTTGCGGCGGATTCCGCCGGTATCAAAGGAGAGAGGATACCCTTGAGGCGAGACACCCGGTTCGACACCATGCTGGTCCATGCTGGACAGAAGCCCGATGCCCTCATGTCCGTGAACACTCCCATCTACCAGACCTCGACCTTCGCGTTCAGGGACGCACAGGACGGGGCGGACTGCTTCGCCGGCGAGAGCGACGGCTACATCTATACCCGCCTGGGGAATCCGACGATAAGGGTCCTGGAGGACGCAGTCGCGGCCCTCGAGGGTGGAACAGGCGGTATCGCGGTCGCGAGCGGCATGGCAGCCGTGACCACCGTCTACATGGCCTTCCTCGAGGCCGGGGCTCATGTTGTGTCGACCGACGCCGTGTACGGTGCATCGCGCGGGGTTCTCGAGAAGCACTTCTCGAGGTTCGGCGTGGAAGCCACCTTCGTCGACACAAGCCGGCTGGAGCTGATCGAAGCGGCGATCCGCCCGTCCACGAAGCTGCTGTATGTCGAGACCCCGGCCAACCCCACCATATCCATCACCGACATAGCGGCCTGTGCGGAGATCGCCCGCAGGCACGGCATACGTCTCGTGGTCGACAACACCTTCTGCTCCCCATACCTGCAGAAGCCGCTGGAGCTCGGCGCCGACATAGTCCTCCACTCCGTCACCAAGTTCATAAACGGCCACGCCGACGTCGTGGGGGGCGTGATAGTCGCGAAGACCGCCGGGGACCACGCCCGGATGTACGGCGTGATGACCAGCATGGGGCCGAACATGGACCCGCATCAGGCATTCCTCGTCATCCGCGGCCTGAAGACGCTCGCGATCAGGATGGAGCGCGCGCAGGCCAACGCGATGGAGATCGCGCGCCATCTCGAGAACCATCCCGCCGTCGCCTGGGTCAGGTACCCGGGTCTTCCCTCCCACCCCCAGCACGAGCTGGCGAAACGCCAGCAGAAGGGGCCGGGAGCCATGATCTCCTTCGGGCTGAAGGGCGGCCTCGAAGCCGGCAGGATACTCATGGACAACGTCGAGCTGGCAGTCCTCGCCGTTTCGCTCGGGGGCGTCGAGACCCTTATCCAGCACCCGGCCTCGATGACCCACGCGAAGGTCAGTGCCGAAGCGAAGCTCGCGGCGGGGATCACGGACGACCTGGTCCGCTACTCCGTCGGGATCGAGGACGTCAGCGACCTCATCGCCGACCTCGACCAGGCGCTCGCCCGCATCCCCTGACCCCTTGCGCACGTCGGTGCCTGTATCAGGCCTGGTCGACAAGGTGACAGAGGCCGGCTGATGGTGTATATGAGCCTGAGTATCGAGTTGTCATGCCTTCCGGGGATCCGGATCTCATATCGACAACCCTGCGGAACCCCCGAAGGATCGACGATCGGAGGGGGAGATGCGCTGTATTGCTCTCGCGATGATCCTCACGGGTTCGGTCGTCGCCGATCAGGTCCTGATGGATTTCGACTTCACCCAACAGCCCCCCGGGTGGACGATGACCGGTACCAGTCCCTGGACATTTCCCGGGCACGCGCACTGCGACCTTGCATCGTGGGGTGGGTCTGACTGGGCCGAGCTGTTCTCCGACAGCATCACCGTGCCTGATGGCGTCGAACACCTCCTCATAGAGATCCCGATGACCATCGAGATGCTCACCATGAATGGCTATACGACAGCATGGATCCGCTGCTATGTGAATGGGAGCAGTCAGTCGCTCCTGAGCATTTCCAGCAGCGCTCCGTCCTATTCCTATTCGGATACGCTTGTTGCAGATGTTTACGTATCTCCCGGAGACATGGTGTCTTTCTGGTTCCGGGGGGCTGGGATGGGAGATCCTGTGGAGTATGGCTACGGATCCACGGTATGGGACATGTACCATTTCACGGTGACAGCCTTCACGAGCGATCTCGAGCCTTCCACCTGGGCCCGGATGAAGGCCTGCATCTTCTGATATTTTAAGTCACATTCCTCCCCGACACCGTCCGGGTAGCTCCTGACGGGGGAATTCCCTATATTGCCGCCTCTCGCCTCGAGGATTCCATTCCAGTCCCGCATGCGGAGGAAGACGTGAAGAGGGAGTTCCCGCTGGGAAACCTGCGGAACATCGGGATAATGGCCCATATCGACGCCGGAAAGACGACGGTGTCCGAGCGCATGCTGTTCTACACGGGCAAGACGCATCGCCTCGGCGAGGTCCACGACGGCAGGGCCGTGATGGACTGGATGGACCAGGAGCAGGAGCGCGGGATCACCATCACCAGCGCCGCGACGACATTCGAGTGGCGCGGCCACATGGTGAACCTGATCGACACTCCGGGACACGTCGATTTCACAGTAGAGGTGGAGCGGAGCCTCCGGATCCTCGACGGTGCCGTGGCTCTCTTCTGCGCCGCGGGAGGGGTCCAGCCCCAGTCCGAGACGGTCTGGCGCCAGGCAGAGAAGTACTCCGTCCCCAGGATCGCTTTCGTGAACAAGATGGACCGCCTGGGGGCGGACTTCTTCGGCGTGGTCCGCGCCGTGCGCGAGGAACTGGGCGCCAATGCCGTCCCCGTGGTGCTCCCGATCGGTTCCGAGGACTCCTTCAGGGGCATCGTCGACCTGGTGAAGGGCTGCGCCGTCTACTACGGGCGCGACGATTCCGGCACGACATGGCGCGAGGATTCCATACCCGGCGACATGGCCGACGAGGCCGCCCGCTGGCGCGACAGCCTGGTCGAGCATGCCAGCGAGGTGGACGAGCACCTATTCGACAAGTACTTCGCCGGAGAGGCCGTCTCCTCCGATGAGCTCACGGCGGCCCTGAGGCGCGGCACCCGCACGGGTGCGATATGCCCGGTGCTGTGCGGCAGTGCGTACCGGAACATCGGAGTGCAGAGACTTCTCGACGCGGTGGTGGACTATCTTCCCGGCCCCCTCGACCTCCCCCCGACCATCGGAACCACCCCCGGGGGCGGCGAAACCGAGCGGGTGCCGGACGATTCCGGCAGACTCTCCGCCCTGGCCTTCAAGGTCGTCACGGACAAGCACGTCGGTAAACTCGTCTACGTACGGGTGTACTCCGGAACGCTCACGGCCGGTTCGCACGTCTACAACTCCTCGCGGGACTGCATGCAGCGTGCGGGCAGGATCCTCAGGATGCACGCCGACAAGCGGGAGAGCATCGACGCCCTCTTCACCGGCGAGATCGGCGCCCTGATCGGCCTCTCCGAGACGAGCACGGGCGACACGATCTGCACCCGGGAGGATCCGATCGTCCTCGACTCGATGGAGTTCTCGGCCCCGGTGCTCAGCATGGCCGTGGCACCCGGGCGGACGTCGGAGCGCGAGCGCCTATCCGACGCACTCGCGAAGCTCGCCGACGAGGATCCGACCTTCACCGTGGCGATGGATCGCGACACTTCGGAGACGATCATCTCGGGAATGGGAGAGCTGCACCTGGAGATCCTCGTCGAGCGGCTGAAGAGGGAGTTCGGGCTCGAGGTGGCCACCTCGGCCCCCAGGGTCGCCTACCGGGAGACGATCACGACCCCGGCCGAGGTGGACGAGAGGCTGGTCAAGCAGACCGGGGGCCGCGGGCAGTTCGCCCATGTCGTCATGAGGCTCGAGCCCCTGCCCTCGGTGCGGGGCTTCGAATTCGAGAACCGCGTACAGGGCGGGAGCATCCCGAGGGAGTACATCCCCTCGGTCGAGAGGGGCATCGCCGACGCGATGGAGCGCGGCGTAATGGCCGACCACCCGGTGGTGGGAGTCAGGGCCATCCTCCTCGACGGCTCCTTCCACGAGGTGGACTCGTCGGACATGGCCTTCCGCAGATGTGCCTCGGAGGGCTTCAAGCGTGCGTTCATGAACGGCGCCCCCCAGCTCCTCGAACCTCTCATGGACGTCACGGTGACAACTCCCGAGGAGTATTCCGGGCCGGTGGCGGGAACCGTGTACAGCAAGCGCGGCAGCATCACCTCCATGGGGAGGCAGGGCAACGCGCAGGTGCTGAAGGCGCACATCCCGCTGGCGGAGATGTTCGGATACGCCACCGAGCTGCGCAACACCAGCCAGGGCCGCGCCTCCTTCACCATGCGCTTCGAGCGCTACGAGGCGGTACCCTCGCAGGTATCCGAGGAGATACTGAAGGAGCTCAGGAGCAGGCGGCGCGCCAGGGCCTGATGCCGGAACGCGCCGACGCCGGGAAGGGGGAGCAGTGGCAAGGGACTTCGAAGCCGAGCGGGTGAACCTCAGGCACTGGGACGAAGTGGCCCCCGTGCACGGGCGGGCCTACGACACCTCCGCCCTCCTCTCGGGGGGGCACCGCCTCGATCCGGTCCAGGTCGCCGAGCTCGGCGACATCCGCGGAAAGCGCCTGCTCCATCTCCAGTGCCACATCGGGACGGACACGCTGGCCCTCGCAAGGCTCGGCGCATCGGTCACCGGAGTGGATTTCTCCGGAAAGTCGCTCGAGATCGCGCGCGACCTGTCGGTGCGCACCGGCCTGCCGGCGCGCTTCATCGAGTCCCCCCTGTTCGACCTGCCGGGCGTCCTCGACGAGACCTTCGACATCGTCTACACGTCCATCGGCGTGCTCTGCTGGATCTCGGACATCGACATGTGGGGCCGGCTGGTGGCGCGATACCTCGAGCCGGGCGGGACCTTCTACATCATGGAGTCGCACCCGTTCATGAACGTCTTCGACGACGAGGCCGACGGCCTCGTGGTCAGGAACGCCTACTTCCCTTCCGGTCCGGTCGAGTGGCCGGCCGACTTCCCCGACTACGCGGACGGCAGCTATCTCACGAAGAACCCGACGCTGGAGTTCCAGTGGCCGCTTTCACGCGTCGCCGGCGCACTCGTCGACTCGGGTCTCACCATCCGCTTCCTGCACGAGTTCGACTTCATCCACTGGAAGGCCCTGCCTGCCATGATGTGCGGGGAGGACGGCATGTGGAGGCTTCCGGAGACCCTCGCCGGGATCCCGCTCATCTTCAGCCTCAGGGCCGATAAGCCCTGAGCGGCCGGGAGCGTCGGGCAGAGACCGTCTACAGGGAGAATGCGGACCCGGTCCGGAGCGTCACCGATTCGACCGTCGGGGTCGCGTTCCTGCTCGTCGATGCCAGTTCGATCCTGTATTGCAGGAAGACGGCGCCGTCGGAGAGGAGATGCGAGATGTCCGCATCCCTGCCGGAGACCTCCGTCCAGGATCCCATCCGCGTCCTGTCCGCGGAGATCCTGACCGACAGCCGGACCGAGGTCCCGGGCGGCGCGTCCCCCTCCCATGACAGGCTGGCGAATGCGGGATCGGGGCCGAGATGGACGATCGACGAGGTGAGGCTCCCTGTTTCCCCGTACTCGCCCAGGGTCGCCCAGATCAGCGATCCGTCGTCGATCGAACCCGCTGCTGCATCAGGCAGACCGTCGCCGTCGAGGTCGCCGGCCGACACGCAGGAACAGCCCGCGATCTGCGCGGCGTAGTGAGGGGCGAAGCGGCTTCCATCCCCGCAGTTCGCGAACCAGGCGACCTCCCCCGCCGATTCGGAAGAAACGACCGCATCGGTGTCCCCGTCGCCGTCGACGTCGGCCGCGGCGAGCCCGCCGGGGGCCATCGTCAGGGTCGAGATCACGGTGGAGGCGCCGCCTTCGGCGAGCGGCTTCCAGAAGACGGTGTCTTCCCAGGCGGAGCAGAAAACCAGGTCCCTCCCGCCGTCTCCGTCCATGTCGGCCGGGATCGCGCAGAGAGGTCCGCGGGCGCGGGCGACTGCCGTCCGGTCCCATCCGTCCCCGTCCATCGAGTAGAGATAGACCGTGGAATCGGAGAAGGAAGAGGCGAGCAGGCCTCCATCAGGCAGGATCTCGACCCACTGGGGCGCCGGGAGGTCTCCGTCGACCTCGATGGCTGTCCATCCAGCATCTGCGGCGTCACGATCCATAATCACGAGGCGCCCCGGCATCTCGAGGCCTGCGAGGATCTCGTCCGAGCCGTCCCCGTCGATGTCACCCGCGTCGAGAGGGAAGGGCGTGCCCGCCCCGGGATCGAGATCGTGCCTGATCCACGGCAGGCCCCCTGCGTTCTCCCACCAGGCGAGCGTCCCGTCTCCCCGGGAAGTGCCTGCGATGTCCGTGTCGCCGTCGCGGTCGATGTCGGAGGCGACGATCCGCTCGGGTCCGAAGGCTTCGGGGGTGTAGAGGGGATGGACTACGAAGGTCAGACCGCCTCCGGTGTTCTCGTAGAGGACGATCCGTCCCCGGAAGGCGCACGCGGCCAGATCGCAGTCGCCGTCCCCGTCCATGTCTGCCGCCGCGAGGGAGGAGATGCCTCCCTGGATCACATCCACGCCGTGGACCAGAGGATCACGGTCGAGGGTCAGGGCCCCCGGCGACCCCAGCCAGTCGACGCCTTCAGCGGATGCGAACCCGGAGCCGAACTCCCTGGCCGGACCCGGGACGCCGGAGCCGGTCCACTCCGTCTGTGCGAGAGTCGCACCCGGGGCCGCCGCAGCGGCCAGGAGCGTGAAAGCGAGAGACGAGAGCCTGCCCATCGAGCCTCCGATCGAACCGGTATGCCGGAAAGGACGATCCGACCGGATTCTGCAGAATGCACCCCCGGGATGCAACCCGGGCGGGAGGGGCCGATCGCCCGGCCCCTCTCCACGGCTGTTCAGATCCCCGTCGATCCCTTCACGAACTCCCTGAAGTCGTCGACAGGCCGGGCGCTCACGGCATCGAGCCTCTCCTGCGGAGGCCGCTTCGTCAGGAGGCTCACCAGGACGATGAGTATCACCGAGATCACCACGCCCGAGGCGACGTAGATGTAGCCGTACGCCCCGGCCAGCCATGCCGGCAGCACGTCGGTGTAGTAGTGCGGGAGGGCTGGATCCGCGAACTGCAGGTACTTGTACTCGTACCAGTACATCCCGACTGTGCCGACGAGACCCGCCAGAGCGGCCGTGACGACCGCAGGCAGGGTGGTCCTCCTCCAGAAGATGAAGAAGGCCGGCACCGCGATGCATGCCGAGAGCACTCCGGATGAGATGTAGTAGACGTCGCCGAGGGAGGTGCTGATCAGGGCGCAGGCCAGCGCCGCGAGGACGGACAGCACCGAGATCACCCTGGTGGTCGAGAGCCTCCTGTCGGAAGGCACTCCGCGCCTGACCTGTCCGGGCTCGACCAGGTCGTAGGCCACCGGCATGGCCGTGACCTGCGCGAACGTGTCCACGGTGGACATCTGGCAGGCCATTATCCCGACCATCATGAAGACCGCCAGGCCAATCGGCATGGTGTTTATCAGTGCCGGGATGATGCCGAGCGCGCTGCCGCCTATGGCTTCGGGAGGGACCCCGTCCACAGGCGGGAAGGCGACCAGCGAGCAGAAAGCAGAGATGCTCGGCAGGACGAGCACGAACGTCGTGATGAGGAACAGGGCGACTATCGCCCCCCTGCGGGCCTCCCTGGTGGACCTCATGGCCTGGACACGCTGGATGAGATCCTGCTCTATCAGCCATCCCGGCAGGTAGCCGATCAGGAGCAGTACGGGGAATGCCACTCCCAGGAACCACGGGTTCAGGGCATTGCCCTGCCCGGACCAGGGAGGTGCAGCCTGGCGCAGGGCGCCGATGATGTCGCCGCCGCTGGCAGACGAGGCTGCGGTCAGGGCGGTCGCGGCCAGGATGACCATGAATGCCGCGGCCAGGGCGAACTGCAGCACATCCGTCGTCACTATCGCCCTGAAGCCGCCCATGCAGGTGTAGATGGCTATCGGGACGGCGAGCAGGATCATGCAGGCCCAGGCCGGGATGCCCAGGAAGGGTGCCATCAGCGTCCCGCCCATGAAGAGCTCGGCCTGCGTCCACGCCAGGAACACGCCCGCGGAAAGAACCGCGAGCAGGGTCCTGGCGCCGGGGCCGAATCGCATCTGGATGGCCTGGGGGAGACTCACAGCGGGCAGCCTCCTCACGAAGGGCACCATCGCTATGACGATGAAGCACAGGATGAACCACGGGACGGGAAGTATCCACAGACCAGTAGTTCCGTAGAGGTAGACCTGCGACATCCCGAATCCGACCCAGCCCAGCATGAGCCAGCCGGCTGTCAGGGACATCGCGAGCCGCCACGAAGGCAGTTCCCTCTTGGCAAGCCAGTACTCGACAGTCGACAGGGGGTCGGTCTTGCTTCGGATGTGCCTCTTCACGCGGGTGAGGATCCCGACGAGGAGCATGCCGAGGATGTAGAGGACGGTTGCGATCCAGAACGGGGTGGTGCTCATGTGTATCCTCCTCCGGGCGCCGTCAGAAGTACCAGGTCGCCGACACGCCGCCCCAGGCCTGCGAGTCGTCCTCGAAGAGATCCTTGATGTCGCCGTCGAGCAGCATCGCGTAGTGTGCGGCGGGGGTCACGTACAGTGCTGATCCGACCGAGACCGGCAGGGAGGCGTTCAGGGTAAGATCGCAAGGCGCGGCTTCGGGGTACCCGTAATAGAAACCGTTGTGAAGCGAGTTGCCGTATCCCGCCGATGCCGAGAGGACGGGAGCGGAGACGCAGACGGCCCCTGAGGCCTGCCATGCTCCGGGCAGGGCCTGGGTTATGCCGACGGATGTGTAGAGTCCGTCAGCCTCCCTGATGTCTCTGTAGAGACTGATGGTCGGAGTCAGCGGGACGCCGAGAGATGTGACCAGGGACAGCTCGGCAGTCGAGTTCGAGCCGGTGTTGGGATAGGCATAGTCGCCTATTCCTGCGGAAACGCATGCAGGCCCGCACTGCCGGGTATAGCTCAGGTAGAAGTCCACCTCGGTGAACTTCATCTCCCTTTCGTCACCGCCGGGAACCTCGTTGACGTCAGTCAGCTCCATGCTACCCCAGATCCCTCCGGTGAATCCGCAACATGTCAGCCAGACCGAGGGCTGGAGCACGGACTCGTCTACGCAGTCGAGCGCTCTCCATACGTACTTGCTGTTCCAGGTGACATCGGCATAGCCCGTGATGCAGCCGGAAAAGGCCGTCGATGCGAGCACGGCTACGGTCATCATCGTAAGGTTCAGCCTCATGTGCACTCCTCTTATGGATAGGGATCTGCGACTGCGGGATGTCCGCCGTCGATCGGATTCAAGAACGGAAAAGGCCCGGGCGACCGGGCCTCCTCTACCGGGGTGCGATCCCGCCTGCGCCCGGCAGGCGGACGGAGGAGGCCGTTCATGCCTTGATGAACAGGAGTCTCACCCGCGGCCTCCTTCGAATGGTGGATGCACCTGTGGATCGGTCGAAGTTATGCGCCTTCAGCGACTGGGTCAAGCATTCCGGGGGGATGCGGGTCGGCTCGATCCGGAGGAGCGAATGAGCACTGCCGCCCCCCATGAGACGGAGAGAGTCATGACCGCGGCTCCCGCCACGCCGGCCGCCCGCGCGAAGAGCAGGTCCTTCTCGAGGCTGCCGGTTTCCGACAGGATGAAGTTCCAGTCATGGAAGCCGTATGGTGCGGTTGCGCCGGTGTTCCCTCCCAGCAGCGGAAGGGCGAGTGCCCGTGCATCGGCGATGTAGGGGGCGAGGTCGATCATGCTCTCTCCCAGCCACCACAGCGCAATGGCGGCTCCGAACGGATCCCTCGTCTTCAGGAGCAGCACCGCTGCACATGTCAGCGGGATCAGGAGCTGCATCAGGCTGCCGCCCAGCGAAGCGAGCAGGCGCGATCCACCGAGGCCGAAGAATACGTGCCCGGCTTCGTGGAAGGGGAGGTCGACCAGGTGCATGAAGGACCGCATGGCATATCCGTAACGGACTTCAACCGGTCCCAGCGTAAAGCTGCAGCCCCACACAAGCAGGATCAGCAGGAGGATTCCGCGGACATAGAGCCCCGCGGTCCCCGGAGGCTTCGCTGGTTCGAGCAGGATACGGACCATTCGAACGATGAACGACCGGCCTGCCGGACCCGGGCGCCCGTCTCCCGGTCCCGACCGGCCGCAGCCCGGGCAGGAGTCCTGGGTTTCGTCGAACTGCCCGCCGCAACCGGGACAGGTCCTCGAGGACATGGCCACCTCCATCGAAATAGTGGCCATGCGAAGGCCCGGGGTCAACCCGCCAACCGGGACGGTGTGGCCTGCGGGGCATGGCCCCCCACTCCGGCTTGTCCATATTACGGCGATGGCCCGCACGCGGCTGCGGCGGACCGCGCAACTCTCTCGCCGGAGCGGAACCTGTGCTGGGAAGGCCCGGAAGACCACCTGCGCTAAAGAGTGTGCTCCTCGTCGACGACAACGACAGGTATGCCTCGGCCATCACCCGGGATCTCGAATCCAGGGGTGCCGAAGTGGTGAGGGTAAGATCCGCCGGCGAAGGCGTTGCGGTTCTCGCCGGGCGCGGCGGTGAGTTCGACGGGATCGTCACGGACATCACGATGGAGACGCAGATATCCGGATTGAGGGTGCTGTCCGCGGCGAAGCGGATGCGCTTCGACGGGATTACCGCGACGGCATCCACGGGGCTGGATACGGGCATCGGGTTCGTCTTCAACAGGTTCATCCTCGGTACGATCTACGGTTGCCGCTATCTGATACCCAAGAGGCTCATCAAGAAGCGGAAGAAGGTCGCCTGGATAAGGATTGGCGGTTCAGGGAGGGATGAGGATGCCCGCTGAGAAGGAGTCCCCGCGCGACCCCCTGACCGGGCTTCCCGGCCGCGGGTTGCTGGACGTTCTCGATCCGCCCTTCAGGGTTCGCGGAGCAGGCGAAACGTGGTCCGTCATGCTCCTCGAGCTCCTCGACCTCGACTCGGTCAGGAGCGGGCACGGGAAGCTCATGGCCGACCAGATGCTCCAGCAGACTGCGTACATGCTGGCGCGCAACACGAAGAAGACTGACGAGCTGATGCTCCTCGAGAAGGGGTTGTTTGCCCTCGTCCTCCCATCCACGAACAGGACGCAGGCGATCAACCTGGCGCTGCGCCTGGCCGGAGGCCTGAAGCAGGAGGCCTTTCCCGGGGGCCTCACGGTCGCCTTCAACCTCGGGATAGCCGAGAGCGCGGGAGCCGACAGGGATCTGTCCGCGGTGATGGAGAAGGCCGGGAAGTCGCTGGAGATGTCGAGATCGCTCGGCTCCGGCCGCATTGCCGCATGCTCCGGAGACGATCCTGCGGCATCCGGCGGAGGGCCTTCATTCGATCATTTCGTGAACAGGGCCGAGCAGCTCTCGATGCTCAGAAACGCTCTGGATTCGTCCATCTCCGACGGTCTGGCGGTAGTGGCGGTCACCGGTCCCGCTGGCATCGGCAAGACCAGGCTCGCCGCAGAGCTGTCGCATTATGCAGGCTTCAGGGGCTGCAGGTACGCCTCCGCGAGCCTGACGACCTCGAGGTTCCACACGGGGGCCGGCATCCTGGATCTGCTCCTGCCCAGACTCCGGGGAGAGGAGGATGGGGCGCCCCTCCCCCAGACCGGCGATCCGGTGGACAGGCTTGCCGAACTCTCCTCCACGGCGCCGCTGGTCGCCATCATCGACGATCTGCAGTCGGCCGGGCCGGAGGATCTCGAACAGATAGCGTCCCTGGTCAGGCGGGCCGCCGGTTCGAGGATACTGCTGGTCCTCCTCGCGCGGACCCCCCTGCCGGGTCCTCTCGCGGGATGGCTCGAAACCCTCGGGTTGTTCATCCATGTCGGCAGGATCGATATGCCGAGGCTCTCGGACGAGAGTGCCACCGACCTCATCTGCCTCGCCATAGGCACGGCCGGAGCCGACGCCGGCGACAGGGAGCACCTGACATCCATCAGCGGAGGCAATCCGCAGAATCTCGAGGAGCTGCTCAGGAACCTCGACCTGTCGCCTTCGAATCCGGGACAGACCGACGGGGGTCACGACTTCCAGCGCATGGCGGATTACGCGGCCCGGAAGGCGGAATCAGCGGGCCCGCGCCTCGGAGGGGTCCTTTCAGCCGCATCCGTCGTCCCCTGGCACTTCACTCCCGCCGAGGCCGCCTTCATGTCGGGCATGGAACCCGGAGCGGCGGAAACCCTGTTCGGCGAAGCCGTGGACGCCGGATTCCTGACCGTTGCTCCCGCCGGATCGGACATGCCTGAAGGTGCGTACCGCTTCGCATGCGATGCGGTGAGAACGGCACTCGAGCCCTCCGGGCACGAGCGCCGGGCTCTCCTGACCCGGCTCGGCGACTTCCATTCGGCCGCGGCTCCCTCTGCCCCGCGCAACAGGCGTGCTGCCTGGGCCTACTCCCTGGGCATAGAACCGGTGATGGCCCTCGACTTCCTCCTCGACTGCGCAGATGACGCAGCCGGACGCTCGGCCGGTCTGGAGCGCGAGGAATGGCTGGGGATGTACAGGGCGGCCGCGGTCGAAATGGCCGAACCCCCTGAGGGATTCGCGCAGAAATGCCTGGAACTGGGCGGGCTCGCAAGGCGCAATGGGAGGCGGAATGCGGCGATGGAGCACTTCAGGACCGCCATCGCCCTCGTCTCGAAGCCGGAGGAGACCTGCCAGGCGCTGCACCTGCTCGGGAAGTGCCTGCTGGAGGCGGGCGACTTCGTCTCCGCCGGAGGCTGTTTCGACAGGATGAAGGACCTCCCCTCCCCCAGCCCCGAGCTCGCGATGACGAACAGGGTCGCCCTGGCCCAGCTGAAGCATTCCATGGGCTACACCGGCGAAGCCGTGGGCCTGCTCTCGGATGTGGAGGGATGGCTCGAAGGCGGCATGGAGGGTCTTGGCGGCAACCACCTCCGTTCCGAATTCCTGCGGGTCTACGGCACGATCCTTGCCGCGGACGGCGATCCGTCGAGCGGCTTCGGCATGTGCTGCGAGGCCTCGGAGATCGCGGAGAAGGCCGGCGACGCCCGCGAACAGACCAGGGCCCTCGTGGCGCTCGCGGGCATACTGTCATCGAACGGCTCCTGGGAGGAGAGATACAGGATCCTCAGGCGCGCCGACTCCATAGCAAGGACGTCGGGGGACATGGAGGGGCTCGCCGGCGTCTGGGCCGGCCTGGGCGCGGTTCACATGTCGCTCAACCAGGTCGAGATAGCCGAGGGCTTCACGGAGAAGGCGGCCAAGCTCGCCGAGATGGTCGGCTGTCCGGCTCTCGGCGTCGACTCCGAGATCATCACCGGCCTGGCGGAGCTCCACAGGGGCGAGATGGAGCCCGCTCTCAGACGCTTCAGCACGGCACTCGAGAGCGCCCACAGGCTCGGTGACGCCAGGAGCTCGCTGATCTGCAGCATGAGCGCAGCGCGGATACTCGGTGCCATGGGCAGCCATGCCCAGGCCAGGACGCTGCTGGGTTCGCTGTCGAAACTTGCCGGGCCGGCCAGGGCGGGCAGGCGCCTCCATGCCGACCTGCTCTTCTGCAGGGGCGTCGTGGAGTTCCAGGCCGGGGAGGACGAGGGGCCGGGAGCCATCGAGAAGGCTCTGTCACTGCTTTCGGAGGCCAGGTCGCTCTACACGGCCCACGACACGCTGGCGGACCTCGAGGCTGCCTGGTACGAGGCAAGGTGCATGAGGGACCTCGGCAGGGCAGCCGATTCCATGTCCCTCGCGGCGGACTCGTGCCGGCGGATCAGCAAGCTGATGGAGAGCATGGACAGTTCCTTCGTCAGAGAGGACTTCGGGCAGACCGACTTCATAATCGGCCTGCTGGTCATGTCCAGTGATTCGGGGGCCGCCGGCTAGCGGCCCCCTCCTCCATCCGGCTCAGACCCTGTCCACGGGTTCGTAGAGGTCGGTCAGGAACTCGCTCTCGTCGCTCGTGCACTCGTGCCCCTTCACGTAGATCTCGTAGCAGGGCGCGCACCTGGGCTTCAATCCGTTCGAGGGTATCCAGGAGCCCACGAGGGTGCCCCACGATGCATGCAGACCGTCGTAGGAGCCGACGTGCCGGGTGGTGGCGTGGAGCCCCCCGGGGATATCGAACGCCTTCATGTCCGAGCCTTCCTGAAGCGCGGGGAACTCCCTCACCGTCACGCATGCCTCGGATGTCAGCTCGGCGGCGGGCACCTGATCCGGATCGTCGTTGTAGATCGCGAGCCACTGGGAGTCGCGGGTGTCGACCCCGGCCGCCTTCACCGCCCTGTCGAGCCTCTCGAACGCCTCCCCGATCATGTGGTACGGCCCCACGTGCCGCACGCTGAGAACCTTCATGTCCCGGGTCGTGACCGTCTTCGC
The DNA here is from genome assembly GCA_030373045.1 of Candidatus Fermentibacter sp. Lineage (NCBI taxonomy): Bacteria > Pseudomonadati > Candidatus Fermentibacterota > Candidatus Fermentibacteria > Candidatus Fermentibacterales > Candidatus Fermentibacteraceae > Candidatus Fermentibacter > Candidatus Fermentibacter sp. Next base: position 10,591 of record JAUCPW010000059.1, on the reverse strand, counting down.
GTCCATGACGCCTGTTCCTCCCTCCACGGTGTTGAACGAAACCACTCCCTCACCCGAGTGATAGTGGTAGCCCGACGGGGAGGAGATCAGGGGTATGCTGGACCGGAGGCGTCTGAACTTCGAGGGCGGTTCGCCGAAGGACGCGAGGAACGCTCTCGTGAACGCCTGGTTGGAGTAGTAGCCCGCCCGCAGGGCGATCACCATCACGGGCTCGTCCCCCTCGAGGAGGCGGCCCGCAGCCCTCTCCAGCCTCAGCCTGCGGATGAAGCCCGAGATGGACTCTCCGACGGTCCCTGTGAACACCCTGTGGAAGTGGTACGGAGAGAAGTCGGCGACCGAGGCGATCTCGGCCAGGGTCAGGTTCCTGTCCAGCCCGGCCTCTATGTAGACCAGAACCGACAGCATCCTGTCCCTGTAGCTCGTCCTGGTGCTCTCCTTCATCCGCCTCTCCCCCCGTCGCAGGTGCTGCCGGAGCATAAGTGCTCCGGGACGGGGAGCGGTTCACATTTTTTGCTGGAGCGGCGGTCAGGCCTTGAGCCAGCCCCGGGGGAGCGGGATGGAGCCATCTGAAACGCCCTTGCGGAGGAGGAGATCCCTCAGATCCTTCAGGGCTTCCGCGGCGGAGGAGGCGATCTTCATCTCCTCGGTCAGGTCGAGAGCGGCCCTGTAGTGGCTGACGGCGGTCTCGACGGCACCCGCCTCGGCCTCCACCATCCCGAGCGAAGCGCGGGAGCTGATGCGCCCGTACGGGAACCCGACGGATTCGAACAGCCTGAGAGAGTCCTCGAGATGGAGGCGCGCCCTGTTGAGATCGCCGTCGCGCAGGAAGATGCAGCCGAGGTTCTCGAGCGAGTTGGCCTCGTTGATCTGGTTGCCGGTCTCGCGGTGGATGAGGAGGGCCTGCCTGAGCACGCGCTTGGCTCCGTCGTAGTCGCCCATCTCCATCAGGCATTTGCCGACGTTGTTCAGGATGACTCCCTGCTCACGCCTGTCGCCTGCCGCCTCCTGTATCTCGAGAGCGGCCTTGAACTTGGCGACAGCGTCCTCGAAACGTCCCTTCATCCCCTCGATTATCCCGAGCTTCACCAGGGCCTGGGCCTCGGCGCCCCTGAACCTGGTGCCCCTCACTATATCGAGCGCTCTCAGCAGGTAGGGCTGCGCCCCGGCGATGTCCCCCCCGCTGATCATGAGGCTGCCTATGTTGTTCATGATCTGGGACATGGCGTCTACGCGGCCCGCCTTCTCGAACAGGATGTACGCGCGTTCCAGGAGCGGGCGGGCCTCGGCCCGGTTCCGCGTCCACTGCAGGGCCTTCTCGGTGAGGAGGGCGCCCTCCAACTCTCCGTCACCCGCCACTGAAGCCGCGGCCAGGCCCTCCTCGCAGAGTGCCTCGGCCTCTCCGGCCCTGCCATGGAAAGCCTTGATCCTGCTCAGGATCTGGAGAGCCATCCCCGTACGCCCGGGCATCTCCAGCTCCCTGGAAAGGCTGATCTCCTCCAGGAGCGCCTCCTCGATACCCTCGAAACGCCCGGTCGAGATGAAGGATTCGCGCATGACGCGCAGCGCATCAAGCTTCAGATGGGTCTTCTCGTCGCCCTCGGGAAGCCCCTCGAGCCATTTCAGCGCACTCGAGGCCCAGGAGGACGCCACCCTGCCCTGCGACGAGGCCGAAGCCTCGAGGGCGGCGCGCACGGCCCACTTCGAGGCCTCCACGTATTCGCCCGCCCTGGACAGGTGCCTGGCGATCATGCCGGCCTCTCCGGGGCGGAGCTCCCGGGAGGACACGAGGGATTCGGCCGCGCATCGGTGGATGAGCGTCCTGTTCTGGAACAGGAGCCCGTCATAGGCTGCCTTCATCGCGAGTTCGTCGCTGGCCGTGACGGTCTCGACCCCTTCCGCCCTGTGCTGCGAGAAGATACCGAGGGAGACCAGGTCGCGAAGGTCCTCATCTGGATGTGCCTGACCCAGCCTGGAGGCGGTGCGCTCGTAGAGCCCGACGGAGAACTCGAACCCCAGGACGGCGGATATCTGCAGAGCCTTTCTCAGTCTAGAAGGGAGCCTGTCCACCCTGGACCTCACCGCCCCCGACAGCGAGGAAGGTATCCTTCCCTCCTCGGGAGAGGACCGCAGGAGCCACCCGCCTCCGGTCTCCTCCATCACTCCGGTCTCTATGAGGTCGAGGAGGATCTCCCGGGCGAAGCGGGGGTTGCCGCCGGCGCGCCTCACGACGAACCGCCTGAGATCCGGCGAGAGCTCTTCACAGGTGTCGTATTCGAGCATGGAGGCAAGGATGGCGCACAGGTCCCTCTCGGGCATCGACCCGATCTCCATCCTGCACGGCGCAGCATAGTTCTCGTGCACCGACGGGCGGGATCCGTCCGACTCGTCGGCCGTCCGTCCCGCCAGCAGCACCGTCATGGGCGCCGGGGTGTCGCAGTTCGCCAGGGTGAACTCGAGGGCGTCCAGCGATGAGTGGTCGATCCACTGGCAGTCGTCGACCACGAGCAGCACTTCGCCCGAAGCGCGCGCCACCGCCTGGATGTAGTCCCTGACGGCCTGGTTCATCTCCTTCTGCGTCATCGACCGGTCAGCCCCGCCCGAGGGCCTGCCGCGCATCCGGGCAGCGAGTTCCGACGGATCCGGGGCGCCCCCGGGCTGGGAGGAGACCTGGCCGGCGAGAAGCGAGATCCAGTAGGAGAACGGCCTGGCCCCGAACGGGAACACCCTGCCTTCGAGGACGGCGATCCCGGGCCTCTCCCTGACCAGGATGGAGGTGAACTCGCGCAGGAGGCGGCTCTTGCCCGAGCCGGCATCGCCCGAGAGCCTGCAGATCCTGTGGCGGGGACCTCCCCTGGGATTCAGGGGGGGATCGAGGGGCGAGGCGAGAAACTCAGTAAATGCGGATATTTCACGGGCCCTGCCCGAGATCGAGGGTTCGGGGAGGCGCGAGGCCTTCCGCATGCGGGCGGCCTGAAGCCTGCCGGGGCCTGCGATCCGGAATGTCCTGACCGGCTTCACCCTCCCGCGGATCATCATCTCCCCGAGGTCCTCCCACTCGAACAGGTCGCCGCATTCCTCGCGGACCCGCGCCGTGGCCAGCGCGGTTCCGGTCTCGGCCGCCTGTTCGAGGCGGGAGGCTACGTTGACCTCGTCGCCGAGGGCGGTGAGATGCCCGGACGGGTCGGGAGCCACGGTCACCGGCCCGAAGTTCAGGCCGACCCTTCCGGAGATGCTGAAGCCGTGCTTCTCCATCACGGAGTTGATCTCCTTGAGGGTCTCTATGAGCCTGAGCGAGCAGGCGACGGCTCTCGCGCAGTCGTTGTCGCGGCAGACCGTTGCGCCGAAGAGAGCCATCATCCTGTCGCCCTCGAACTTGTCGACCACGCCTCCGCTGGACTCGACTTCGAAGGAGAGGGCGCGCATGACGCCGTTCGATATCCTGTGGAGCGCCTCGTGGTCCATGTTCTCGGAGAGGGCCGTGAAACCGGTGAGGTCGAGGAAGAGCACCGCCACCTCGCGCCTCTCGCCCGGAACGAGCTGGAGAGCGGGCTCACGGCCGGCCTCGTGAGTACCGAACTTCTCGAGGTCGCGGCCGAGCATGTCCACCCAGTTCTCTGCCATTCCCCTCCAGCGGGCAGGTCACGCGGTGGCGGAAGATAGACGATAGATACTAATCGAGCGGATTGCCGGGGTCTAGCCCGTAAAGCGGCCGTCGAGCGCCCCCGGGACCGTGCTCATTTCGAGACCCAGAAGCCGCCCATCGCGAGGTTGTCTATGCCGCTCGCCATGAAGGTCCTTATGGCGTCGGAGGGGCTGCTCACGATAGGTTCGCCGCGCAGGTTGAAGCTGGTGTTCACGATCACCCTCGCTCCGGTCGCCTCGCCGAACCGCCGGATGACCTCGCTGTAGCGGGGATTCCACTCCCGCCGAACGGTCTGCAGCCTCCCGGTGCCCATGTGGTTGACTGCAGGGGCGAGGTCGGCGTGCTCCTCCCTCCAAGGGTGGACAGTGAGCATGAACCGCGCCGGGTAGTTCAGCTTCGACCCGTCGAAACCCTCGAAGTACAGCGGGGCGTCCTCCTCGGCCAGGACGGGCGCGAACGGGCGGAACGGCTCCCTGAACTTGATCTTGCGGTTGATCGTATCCTTCATTGCCGCATCGCGCGGGTCGGCGAGGATCGAGCGGTTGCCGAGGGCCCTGGGGCCCCACTCGAACCTCCCCTGGTGGAAGCCGACCACCGCTCCGCCCAGCATCGCGTCCACCGTACGGTCGACGAGCGCATCCTCCTCCAGGGCCTCGAAGGGCAGCCCGGACTCCCTCAGGGCAAGGTTCGTCTCTGCATCGGAATAGTCTGCCCCCCAGTAGGCGTTCTCCATCACGAAGGCCCCGTGCCTGCCGAAGATCACCTGCCAGGCATAGAGCGCCGCGCCCAGCGCACCCCCCGCATCGCCGGCGGCGGGCTGGATGAACACCTCGTCGAAACCGGCCTCCCTCTGCACCAGCCCGTTCGCCACGGAGTTGAGCGCCACGCCCCCGGCCATGCACAGAGTCCTCGCGCCGGTGTCCTCCCTGAGCTTCCTTGCGAGCCCGAGGATCAGCTCCTCGGTCACCTTCTGGATGCTCGCCGCTATGTCGGCGTACTTCTGGCTCGACTTCACGGCCGGATCGGAGGGGCTCGCCCTGCCCGGGTCGGTCATCGTGGTGACGAAGGGCGCCTCCGGGCTGCGCGGTTCCCCGAGGAGGCCCTCGAGCTTCCGCGAGAAGCTCCTCTCGGCCGACCTGTGGTACTCGAAGTAGTCCATGTCCAGGGTGAAGCTGCCGTCGCCGTGGACCTTCACGATCCTGTCGAGGATGGCGTCGCGGTACCTGGGCTCCCCGTACGGGGCCATGCCCATGACCTTGTACTCGCCTTCGTTGACCTGGAAGCCGAGGAACGCGGTGAACGCGGAGTAGAGGAGGCCTATGGAATGGGGGAACCTGTGCTCCCTGTCGAGCCTGATCCAGCTCCCGCACCCCGCCGAGCGCGAGTTCCTGCCGATGCCCGATGCCGTCGTGGTCCACTCCCCCACGCCGTCCAGGGTCAGCAGGGCGGAGTCCTCGTCGTGGAACGGGCTCGAGAAGAGGGCGCTGGCGGCATGGGCGACGTGGTGGTCGACGAACATGATGCGGGACGGGTCGACGCCCAACTCCCGCTGGATGTGGGACTTCACCCACAGCTTCTGGTCGAACCAGTTGACCATGGCTTCTGAGAAGCTGGTCCTCGACCCCGGGAAGGTGGCGAGGGACGTCGTGAGGATCCTCTCGAACTTCACCAGCGGCTTCTCGTAGAAGACCACGCAGTCGAGGTCGCGGGCCTCGATCCCCGCGCGGGAGAGGCAGAAGGAGATGGCCCGTCGCGGGAATCCCTCGTCGTTCTTCATCCTGCTGAAGCGCTCCTCCTGGGCGGCGGCGACGAGCCTCCCGTCGGACAGGAGGGCCGCGGCGGAGTCGTGGTAGTAGCAGCTGATCCCCAGGATGTTCACGGTTCGCCCCTCATCTCAGTACTGCCGCAGGCATTCGTCACCCGTGCGGCTCGACTGCGGCCTTGCGACCCAGCCGGTATCGGTCGCGGTTCGTCTTCCGAGCGGATCGCCGCCGAGGCGGAGCAGGACGGCGAAGGGGGCGAATACCGTGAAGTAGAAGAACCCGAGGAGCACGCGGCCCTGGAAGCCGCCCATCCTGCGGGCGAACCGCTTCCAGGCCGGCCATGCCATTCGGGCTGGACCGGCAGCCTCCGCAGCCTCCCTCCTTGCAGCCGGGTATTTCGATCTGTGGAGCAGGCAGGAGGCGCTTCCGCACAGGAAGCCCGACAGGAACGAGACGCCGGCTGCGGCGAGGCGGCCGGGGTCGTAGCCGGGGGCGAAGAGCAGGGCGCACCAGAGGATGGGGATGCCGGCGAGGTCCGCGGCATGAGGCACCGGAAGCCTCCTGCCTGCCCACGCGGCGGCACCCGCCGACCAGCCCGCGAGCCCCAGGAGAACCGACAACAGTGCGATCACGGAATCCGCCCGGCTAGAACAGGGTGTAGATGAAGGGCGCCACGGCGGAGCCCTGGGCGAATATGAGGAGCCCCGCGACCAGCAGCAGCACGATCACCATCGGTATCATCCAGTAGAGCTTCCTGCTCCATAGGAATGCCAGGAGCTCGCCGACGATCCCCAGGCGCGACATCAACCCGCCACCGGCCAAAAGAACCTCCAAGAAAGACAGGCTTAGCTAAGACCTCGCGGGGCTTCCTGTCAAGATGTGCAGGGCTGAAGCTAGCCCTCAGTGTGTGGCCGGTTCCCCGGCGGGCTCGCGGAAGAGCGAGTCAGGGATGGTGCCATCGGACACCAGCGAGGCGATCATCGCCTCGACCACGATTCTGTTCCCTTCGGCGTTGATGTGGCAGAAGTCGCCGAATTCGAAGAGCTCGTCCGGGGAACCATCGAGGCACCCGGAGATGTCCGTGAAGCCGGGGATGGAGTCCTCGAGCGCCGAAGCTTTCGAATAGGTCGATTCGAGAAGGGAGGAAAGGTCTCCGGTCTCCATCTCTTCTGCGACGTTACGTTCAGTGGAGGAAAGGATCCTTGTTCCCTCTCCGCTTCCGAGGTAGGGCTGCCAGAAGAAGGCGCTCGCAAAACCGTAATCATCTCCCAGGGCTCTGACGATCCCGCAGTTTGCGGAATAGACCGAGACGATCTCATCGGAGAGCCAGTCGATATCCGCTCCTGCATCTCCTCCGCTCCAGGCCGGGATGGTGTCGGATTCCGCTCCGTGGAGAAGAGTCTCCCGTGCGAGACTCAGAAGGTTGCTCCTGCTCGAGAGTGATTCCCAGAACGAGACTGTTTCTACGATCCCGGCATATCTGCGCGCAATGTCGTCCAGGTTCTGATGAACTCCCGGAATCCCCGACTGAAGTGCTGCAAAGGTGTCGTTGATGCCGTCGTAGAAGACGACGAGGTCGGGTCTCCGTCCATCCTGAAGCTGCAGCATGAGTTCGATGAGTTCCTGCGTGCTGACGTACGCCTGCTGGCCGAAGTTGACGACACGGACAGGCACCGACATCGAAGAAGAGAGTCGCTTCTGCATTATGGACGGGATCGTGAGGCTGTCCGGCACGCCCCATCCGATCATCGTAGAACCACCGAACATGAAGACCTCGTAGGCACCGGGATCCTCCGATGCGCCGGTGACCACTCTCCTACACTCGGAATCTATCGTGAAGTCGACCTGCGAGTGAGGGACTTCCCGCCATGTCACATACGGTGCGTAGTTCGCGCTGAGCAGATCGAGCATCTTCGCGTGAGGATCGCTCCTATCACCGGACCGGTCAGCCGATGACCTCGCTCTAAACATATAGAAGCCTGTCGCAGCAAACTCGAGCATGACAAGGAGAATGAGGGTATTCAACAGGACGACTGCGGCGGCCCTGTAAACGCGGCCAGGGTTTCTTAGTATGGAACAAGCGATGAGCAGGAGTCCAAAGAGAGCGATGATGATCTGCCCGCGACCAATGCCGGGGCTGCTGAAACCGGCAGCATCCGCGTAAAAAGCGACTGCTACTGACAGAGATCCCACTACAGCAGCAGCCGTTCTGGCCGTTCTCGATCCAGTGGATCCGCCCATCGAGAGTTCCCCTGTCGTTGAACGGGTGTGCTGATGACGGCTTGATCGTATGAATCAACGATCCCCTAGAGGGCCCGTCAATGGTCGGGGTCTCGGGCATAAGTGACGGGTTTCTTGCTCCAGGAGCATACCGTCCCCCCGACTACCCGGACGGGTGAACCAGACTTGCCGAACACCCTGTCACGGTCTTGCAGCGGAATCGGCCGATACGTAGAATGATCTGCCAGACACGGGAGATGCGAAGGCGTGATACCTTTGGGATATTTCAAGTACACCGGCGGAACGGAATGATCGGAGCAATTCTTCTCACATCCGTTCTCATTTCGGGCGGCGGGAATATCGCAACCCGGTCCGATCCCGCGGGGATGACCGTGGTCCAGGATGCGGGCGGCGGGATGATCCTTCTCACGACCGGCACCGGAAGGGGCCTGGCGGTGTGGGACGGCTCGTCCTTCGAGGTCCTCTCGACGGAACCCGGGGCGGGCCGGAACGCCTTCCTGCTGCGGGACGCAGTCCTGTTCAAGGAGTGCGCCGAAGGATCGCAGCGGATAGTCGCAATCTCGGACGGTAGGCGGGAAGTTCTCGTCGAACGGGACATCGCATGCGGCCCGTTCCCCGCCCCGTCCGGGTTCCTCTATTCCGACGCCGATGGGCTCCACGTCATCGGTTCCGACTTCGTGGAGACCGGCCTCCTTCCGGATGCCGCGCTCTGTCCCTCGGCCTGCCTCGATGATGCCGGTTCCCTCTGGTTCGTGGACCCCGAGGGCGGGCTCCTCGCCGCCAGACCCGGCTGCAGTCAGGAGATCGTCCTGGAAGGCGCCGCCGGCGTGCAGTCGTGTCCGGGGGTGGTCCTCGCGAGGATGATCGACGGATCCGCGAGACTGCTGGACCCGGCAACCCGCAGGGTCGCCGCGACCATCGAGGACGCTCTGCTGCCGCGTCTCCTGCCCGACGGGTCGGTCCTCTACACCAGACTCCTCCCCGACGGAGCCTCGGAGTGCCGCGCCTTCACTGCAGGCGGCGGAGACGTCGCGATCTCGCTCCGGGGCGTCCCGGCGTCCAGGCCGGCGATGGTCCCGGGGCTGGGGCCGGTCTGGACCGACACGCAGTCGGGCCTGCCGGCCGGGCCCGGCATGGAGCGTCCGATACCGGCCTTCCCGGCGATGGACGATGCCGCGCCTGAAGGGAGCTCCGCCCCCGAGGCCGAGATCGACGTGCCGTGGATGCACCAGCGCTGGGACACTCCCGATTCGTTCAACGGCTCGTGGTCGTGCGGCCCCTCCTCGTGCATGATGGCCTCGCAGTACTACGACAGGCTGACTCCCGACTCCATCTGGTGCTCCTCCCCGTCGCCCGGCCACTGGAGTTCCTGGGGGCGCTACATCCCCGAGGAGTACACCTTCCTCGGATACACCTACGACATTCCCGGCCTCTCGCCCGGCGACATCTGGGTCGAAGGAGCCCACGGGTTCATCTGCCGTGACGCCGGGGGAGCCTACTGGTCCTACATGAGGCTGTTCCTCGAGCAGACCGGGCTCTATTCCGAGTGGGCCGGCACCTCCTGGGGCACGCTGACTTCCGAGCTGGAGTCGTCGTGGCCTGTGGTCTGCTCGAGCACCATCGACTACTCCGGCGGCTCCTACGGGCACATCATCCTGTTCACCGGCTACTACGCCGACCGCACCGTCGTGGTCAACGACCCCTACGGAGACGCGAACCTGACGGGATGGGGGCAGAGCTGGCGGTATCCGAACGGCAAGGCCTGCCTCTACGACTGGCCGGGATACAACAACGGGCACCTCGAGATAGGGGCCGTGAACCAGCTCATCCTGGCCAGGCACGACGTCAGGGTCGAGCCCGACACCCTGGTGGACGACAACTCGCTCGGCTTCGGCAAGCGGGGCCCGTGCCGGTTCTGGCACGAGGAGGACTCGGGCTGGGACGGGGGCTTCTGGTGGACCTGGGCCACGGCCTCGCCGCCCGACACCTGCTTCGCGAAATGGAAGCCAGTGCTGCCCTGGCCGGGCGAGTACGAGGTCTGCGTCTACATCCCGGCCTATTATGCCTCGGCTACCGGCATCTACAGGCTGTCGACACCCTCCGGAACAGTGACGGTGCCTCTGGATCAGGGCTCGTACTCAGGCGAGTGGGCTTCCCTGGGCACCTTCCCGCTGCAGCCAGGCGATTCCCTCTACCTGGGCGACTGGAACGGCCAGGGCGGGGAGAGGCTGGCCTTCGATGCGGCCCGTTTCCATCCCCTCGGACTCTCCTCCGGTCCGGGGGCCGGGGCGGACGGTGTCCTCCGGATCGCGAACCCCTGCACAGGGTCGATCGGGTTCACGCTGCTTCACCCGTCGCTCCCCTCGAGCCCCTCGGTCGTGGTGCTGGCGGACATCTCGGGAAGGACCGTGGGCTCGTGCACGGTGCCTCCCGGGTCGAGCGCGGGCTCTCTGGGCGGGGACATGCCGGCGGGCATCTACTTCGCGGTGATAGTGGAGGGAGCCGGGCAGGGCGCCTCGGCTCCGGCGGTCTTCCTCGGAGGAGGCTACTGATGGCGGATTCCGGAGTCGGCACGACGGTGGATCAGCGCGACGGACCCCTCTCGACGGCCGAGTTCTTCACGATGATCCTGCTCCTGGGCGTGCCGGTCCTGAATCTGGTCCTGCTGGTGATCTGGTCGTTCGGGTCGGGCACGAACCTCAACAGGCGCAACCTGTCGAGGGCCATGCTGATCCTCACCGTGATCCTGGCCGTGGTCTGGGTGATCTCGTTCGCGCTGGGGCTGACCCTGATCGGGAGCAACCCGGAGATGGAGCGGCTGCTGGAGGATTTCCTGGCGGGGATCTGACGGATTGAGCCGGAAGCGGGAGGGGGGGCCGGCCCGCCCCCCCCCCTCAAAATACCGGCACGCACATCCCTGTTGTTTTTATATTAGGTGGAAACC
>JAUCPW010000058.1 GCA_030373045.1 Candidatus Fermentibacter sp. | reverse complement strand
TTCGGAACTCGTCGGCAGCGTCAGATGTGTATAAGAGACAGCCGTATCGGATCGGTCGGACTACTGCGCGTAGAGCCTGTTGATCAGCAGCTCCGCGAGGGTGGTCAGTGTCGCGGTCCTGTCGAGCTCGGGGTAGATCTCGACGTTGTACCTTATCCTGATGCAGACGTCACCCCTGCGGATCAGGATGGCGGCCAGGGTGCTGCCGGCGTCTGTCATCTCGCCGGTCACGGCCTGGTCCCACATCCTGTTCTGCACCTCGACGGGGTTCTGCACGAATGCGAGCACCCTGTCGTAGTTGCTCTGGCCCTCTGCGCAGTAGACGAGGAAGTTGACGCAGGAGGCGGCGAGCTGGCCGTCATAGAAGCTGCCCTGGGGCTTGCCGGCGGCCGGATCGCTGAGCGTCTCGGCCCAGGGCTGGAAGCCGGTGCGGCCCATAACGGCCTCCACCTCGGCGGGAGTCAGGGCGTCGTTGATCTCCCACCCGGCGGGAAGGGTGATCGTCTCGCTCAGGGCGGGGGTTTCCGGCGTGTCGGGGGTGTCCGTGGCGACGGCCGTGGAGTCGGCACCGGCGTTGTCAGCCGGCTTCTCGCCGCAGCCGGCGAGAACGGTGACCAGAAGCGCAACCACGATCAGCAGTATCCTGGGCATGGCACTCCCTTCGGTGCAGTGCAGTGCAGTGCAGCGATGACGGCTCGGACGCTGCAACCGGTGCAGCACCTGAATATGAGCCCGCGCCGGCGCCCCGCAAAGCCGTCCCCCACCATCGGCCGATTCCTGGTTTCAGATCCTTCATTTACGCTCATGCGGAAATGAAAGCGTCGCCAGCTTACTGCCGAAGGCAGACAGCGAGAGACCATGACGCAAGCCATTGCGTACGTTCTTTGCCGGCTCCCGGCGGAGCCGGCAGGAGGTACGCTTCGGGCCCTTTCGCGGTTCACCCGGCGCAGCATGCACTGGAGGGTGAACCGTTGCCGGGCCTGGTCATTTCCGATGACTCGGAAATGACCGTGTCGGGCCCGCTTGTTCCTGCGGACGCAGGAACAAGCGTCTAGTAGCTGCCGAAGATCCTGAGGTTGGGGATGGGCTGGTACCAGTAGTAGAACTCGATCCCGTACAGGATGCTGTCGACGGCTACCGTGTCCTCGACGATGCCGGTGATGCTCATCTTGACGAAGTTGCCGCTCTCGAGCTGGATGAAGAGCCTGTCGCCGTCGATGAGATGGATCGAGTCGACATAACCGGAGTCCGGCGCGATCCTGGGATTGTTGCCCTTGGCCATCACGACGTGGTTTCCGTCGCCATAGGGCGCAAGGTCTCCAGAGTACAGCCCGACGGGGCTCTGGGCCCATCCGCCGTCGAAGCAGTAGGCATCCTGCACGAACGAGGGATCGGAGGCCTTGCCCACCGAGCCTTCCTCCTCGCCGAATATGATGGCATCGACGCTGTCGGCGGGGGCGTGGTCGGACCAGAGGGTGTAGGATCCGCAGGTGTTGGCGAGCGTGCTGGCGTACTCGGCATAGTCTTCCGAGGTGTCCACTCCCTTGAAGGCGAGGACCGTGTAGAAGCCCGCCCCGCCGTCATGGGTCGAGACGTCGTCTACGTATATCGTGTCGACGATGTTCACGAGCTCGTCCCAGGCGCCGGTGGTCTCCGACCAGTAGAGCCTGTAGCCGTCAACGTCGGGGACCGAGTTCCACCTGAGGCAGACTTCGGTTCCCTCGCAAAGGGAGTCGACCACCACGAGACCGGTGACCTGCGGCAGAGTCCCGGTGGGGGACGAGGGATCGCCGCAGCCGGCTGCGATGACGATGACCGCATAGACACATGCAAACAGAATCCTCTTCATATACCCTCCATCGATCGTACCGTTATGATCCACGAGCGGATATTGTAACCCGATCGGTGCTCCCGCGCAATTGCGCGGAGTCATCGGTCGGCAAGGGCTTCCAGCGGAGGAGGACGGGGTGTCTGGATCGGCTCGTCGCGCCCTGCATGGTTGGATACAGGAAATGATATTCACATCTCTTTCCGTCGCCGCCATTCCGCTGCTCATCCTGTTCACCGGCTGCGGATCGGACTCCCCGTCGGGGCCGGACTGGACGGGCGACGTGGGATACGCAGGCGTCAGGTCATCGAGCTACGGTGCCGACCCCTACCCCGATCCCGCTGGCTGGCAGGACTACGTCGAGGCCATGTCCGACGCCTTCCCCGGTTCTACCCCGTGCGCACTCTGGATAGTGGGAACCGTGGACGAGGGAATCGAGGGGATCAACCTCGAATTCCCATCGGACGGCGGAACCTATCCCCATGTGAGCTTCACGGAGGAGGACCTGCACGAGGAATACCTGGACTGGTTCGATCAATGCGGCATCAGAGTATTCCTGCAGGTCGAGCCCGGCTTCGCCGACGTGGATACCCTCATCGCGCTCGTGATGGACAGGTACGGAGACCATCCCTGCGTGGCCGGCTTCGGCGTGGACGTGGAGTGGTACGGGAACGTCACCGAGGGCGGGGAGGGCACTCCCGTGGATGACTCGTCGGCCGAAGCCTGGGAGACGCATCTCCAGTCATACGGCTCCGGCCTGGGGCTCTTCCTGAAGCACTGGGACCCGGCGTTCATGCCTCCGTCGTACCGGGGGAACCTGATCTTCGTGGACGACGGGCAGGGCTACGGCGACATGGATGGCTACCTGGCCGACATGGCAGCCTGGGCGGAAGAGTTCGTGCCGAACCGGGTGTTCTTCCAGTACGGCTACGAGGCCGACAGGGTCTGGTGGGACGAGCTGGAGTCACCTCCTGCGGACATAGGCGCGGCGCTGGCGGCCCAGACCTCCCAGGAATGCGGCCTGATCTGGGTCGACTTCAACCTCGCCGAGCTCGATCCCTGACCCGGCCGAGCCCTGGTTTCAGATGCTTCAGATGCAGTCATAAAAGATTGTCTAGCTTTCACTTGATCTCAATGGCAGATATCTGATCTGAATGATGATAGGTAATCCTCGAACTTCATTCCGTATATTCTCTCGAAAACCCCGTCAGGGTCGCTCCAGAACGTGTGCCCTGTCATGTACTCCTGGAATCGCTCGCGCCCGAACCTGTCGATCAGATCATCCACTATCAGTGCGAACTCGCAGTAGATGAAGGGCATCCGGTTATCGACATCAAGGGGCACGGCCTCCTCCGCATCCGTTCCATAGGCTTCCGGGGGCATCCAGTTGCCCTCCGCGATCAGCCGTACGGTTTCGGCCGAATCCGGGTAGAACTGAGTGCCCATCTGGCGCGAGCCGAGGGTTGCGATGCCCTCGAGCAGCCACTTCGGGTATCGGATCGAGGCCGGGATGCCCAGGTTCTGGAAGATCAGCACGTGGGAGAGCTCGTGCTCGAGATAGGTCTCGAGCGAAACCGTGCCGTCTGCGTCCTCCCTCGACACCCATGGAGTCACCACGATCGTGCCGTTGTAGAAGGCGCAGAGACGGGCCCTGGATAACGACCGCCTCGAATAGGTACGGTCGTCGCCGAAGAGGAATATCCGGGGCCTGGATGTGAACTGCAGCCCGTGGAACTCCTCGACCCTTCCGAAAACCGTGTCCATCCAGCGAAGATCGCCGAAGTCGTACCCCTTCTGGGTGAAGACGACGGCGTTATCGAGGTCGGTCCGCTCGAATCCGATGACCACGGGAGAAAGCGGGAAGAGCTTGCCGAACAGCAGGATGTACGCCAGACCCCCCGCGACGGCCACCGATGCGGCAGCCGCGATCAGCCTGTGCAGGCGCTTCCGGTTCCTGGTCATCGCCACCTCCGTGCAGGGATGCCTCCTCTATCCCCGGGGCGTCCCTCCGTTCCTGGCTATGATGTTCGGAAAGGCCGTGCGAGCAGCGCGGGATTCCGCCGGGAAGAAGCCGCAAGAGGCGGCCCGCCTCCGCGGTCCCGGGCAGGCCCGGGGCCGGCGGGATCAGAGTCCGGGCGTTCCCGCAGCGATGCCTAGCCATGCCAGAACGGTCACGCCCTGGTCGGTGTCGGAACCGGCAGTCAGGAATACTCCTGGAACGTCGGTAGCCGCTATCCCGGTGAGTTCGTCCGCCGAGACGAGACCGACCACTGCTTCCTCGATCAGTGTTCCATCAGGCTCGATGACGACAAGCAGCGGATATGTCGCGCCCCAGACCCAGGGCTGCTCCCCCCCGGGGGCCGAGGTTGCTCCGACGCCGATCAGAGCGCCCGAGGGAGCCTCGGTGACCTGGTTCAGGCCCGCGAGACCCATCCCAGCGCCGGTCGCCTTCCACACAGGCTCGCCGGTCTCGCCGTCGAGCAGGCAGACGAACCATTCCTCGGGCGAGGTGAACCACTGCGAGACCCTCCCTGCGACGATCACGTCTCCGGAGGATGTCATGCCCAGCGAGGAGACCGACGGGCCGATCTCGCCCACCGGTTCCTCCAGGTCGAGCAGGTAGATGCTGGTCAGGAGCGCCGAGAACACGGCTTCGCCCTCCGGCGTGATCCTGACGATCCTCGTCCAGTCGCCGTTGCAGTCCGGGCGGCTGCTGACCAGGTATCCCGATCCCTGCGACCCGGCGACCACCGGCCCGTTCTCGAACTCGTCCGTGTCATCGAGGATGCAGGTCCAGAGGGTGTCGGCGCCCGAAACGCAGGCCAGGGCCTGGCATCCGCTGCCGCCTGCCGGCTGGTATTCCGTGATGACGGGTACTTCCGAGAGATCGGCCTCGGCGCACACGATCGCGCCGTCCGGAGATGCCTCCATGGTCCATGCAGCCCAGTTGTTCGACACGGGCGGGGAATAGATGAACCTGCTGGCGGACACGCCGGGAAGACCAAATGCGCCTGCCTCGAATCCATCGAGATGGAGGGGCGACCAGCCTTCGGCGGGAATCGAGCAAGGCTCCTCCGAGAGCACCTCGATACCTGGACAGCCACCGATGGGAAGAATGAGCAGGGCAAGAACAGTCAGCACTTCACGACCGCCTTCAGTTGACTTTTCCTGTATGCGAATCCCGGGATCTCGAAAGGAATCCTCAGTATGGCCGCCCATCAACCGGTCTTCTGCCGGATGTCCTCGACCAGGATGGAGACCCTGTTATCTCCCGCTTCCAGGAGACCGAGGTTCATGCTCCACGCGATCTCCGTCCCGTCCGTCCGGAAGACGGTCAGAGTGCCGTTCCCCAGACTTGCGACGATGGGCGCATGCCGGGCGAGGATCCCGAGATATCCGGACACTCCCGGAGCGACGATGGAGACAGCCCGGCCCTCGTAAACGATCCTGTCGTGGGTGATGACCCTGAGATCGAACTCGGCCTGTCCGCTCACGCCTTCCGGGCGGCAGCCCGCATCCTTCCAGCGTTCTCGACCACCTCGTCGATGGTCCCGGCCATGAAGAAGGCCTGCTCCGGAAGGTCGTCGAGGCGTCCTTCGATTATCTGCCTGAAGCCCCTTATCGTCTCTTCCAGAGCCACGTACCTGCCTGGCCTCCCCGTGAAGGACTCCGCCGCGCTGAAGGGCTGGCTCAGGAAGCGTTGTATCTTCCTGGCCCTAAGGACGGTAGTCCGGTCCTCCGCGGTGAGCTCCTCCATCCCGAGTATGGCGATGATGTCCTGGAGCTCCTTGTTGCGCTGCAGTATTTTCTGGACGTTGCGGGCTGTGGCGTAGTGCGATTCGCCCACTACCCCGGGGTCGAGCATCCTTGAGGAGGATTCCAGAGGGTCGACCGCCGGGTAGATGCCCTGCTCGACGATCTGGCGCGAGAGGACCGTAATCGCATCGAGGTGGGCGAACGCGGTGGCCGGGGCCGGATCGGTGAGGTCGTCCGCCGGGACGTACACGGCCTGCACCGAGGTTATGGAACCTCGTCTCGTCGAGCAGATCCGCTCCTGCAGCTCGCCCATCTCCGTCGCAAGGGTCGGCTGGTAGCCCACGGCGCTCGGCATCCTGCCCAGAAGCGCGGAAACCTCCGAGCCCGCCTGCGTGAATCGGAAGATGTTGTCTATGAAGAAAAGGACGTCCAGGCCCTGCTCGTCCCTGAACTGCTCCGCGATGGTAACGCCCGAGAGGGCTACACGGAGCCTGGCTCCCGGAGGTTCGTTCATCTGGCCGTAGATCAGGGCCGTGCGTTCGAGAACGCCGGACTGCTTCATCTCGAGCCAGAGATCGTTTCCCTCTCGCGTCCTCTCTCCCACACCGGCGAAGACGGAGCATCCCCCGTGCGTCAGCGCGACATTGCGGATCAGCTCCATGATCATGACGGTCTTGCCGACGCCTGCCCCGCCGAACAGGCCGATCTTGCCCCCCTTCGGGAACGGCTGCAGGAGGTCGATGACCTTGATCCCGGTCTCTATGATCTCCGACGTCGTCGACTGATCCGTGAGACCCGGCGGGAGCCTGTGGATGTCCATCGTCCTTCCGGGCTCGGGCAGCGGGCCCATCTCGTCGATCGGCTCACCCAGGAGGTTGAGGACCCTCCCGAGAACCTGGTCGCCGACCGGGATGGAGATCGGCTTCCCTGTGTCCAGCACCCTCATGCCCCGCACCAGCCCGTCGGTAGGCCCCATGGCGATGCAGCGGATCACGTTGTCGCCGATGTGCAGAGCCGCCTCGGCGGTGATGCCCCGGCCCGTCTCATCGTTCTCTATCCTGATGGCGTTCAGGATCGCCGGGAGGCGGTCTGACGGGAACTCTACATCCAGAGTCGGCCCGATGACCCTCAGGATCCTTCCATAGTTCGGATCTTCATCTCTCATGAGGCGACCCTCCCCGGGTCCTGAGCCTGCACCCGTCACTGGGGGGCTCCCGCCCCGCCTACCAGCTCGGTTATCTCCCGGGTGATGGAGGACTGGCGCAGCTTGTTCCTCTGGAGCTTGAGCCGTTCGATCATCTCGTCAGCATTGCTTCCCGCCGCCGCCATCGAGGCGAGCCTGGCCGAATGCTCGCTGGCCAGGGATTCCGCCATGGCGGACAGGATCATGGAGGTCACATACCTGGGGAAGGCGTCGGCCAGGACCTCCTCGGCCGACGGATCGAAGATGGTTTCGCCTTCTTCGCCGCATCCCGGAACCGATTCGGGCCGGATGACAGGGAGTATCGTCTCCACCACGGGATCCGACGGCCGGCCCCCGCGGTACGAATTGTAGACGATGTCCACCTGGTCGACCTCGCCCGCTCTGAACATGCCCATGACCTTGATGGTGAGCTTCGCCGCCTTCCTCTGGTCAGGCCTGCCACCCATCTCGCCCGAAACCTCCGGGTCGGCCTGGGGGAATCGGTCCCGGCAGCGCTTCCCGATGGTAATGACGCGGTCGTCTCCCGGTTCCAGCCCGGCGACCTCGAGGGCCTTGTCCGTGACCGAGGAGTTGAACCCTCCACACAGGCCCTTGTCGGAGGACATCACGACGAGCGCCCTGTGCCTGGTCTCCCTCGGCTCGAGCACCGGGTCGCTGCAGGCTCCCGAAGAGGCTATCCGGCAGATGATCCTGCGGAGCTCCTCGGTATAGGGTCTCGTGGCTGCTGCATACTGCTGCGCCCTGCGGAGCCTCGCCCCTGAGATCATCTCCATGGCGCGGATGACCTTCCGCGTGCTCTGGACGGAGCGGATCCTCCTCCTGAGGTCCGGGAGCGAGTCCATCAGGGTCTCCCGCCCTGGGTGGTGGAGATCCGCGCGAAACTCTCGAGCGCCGTCCGCAGTTCCAGCTCGGTTCGTTCGTCGAGATCCTGGCTGGAGGAAACGGCCAGGGACACCTGGGGGAAATCCTTCTCCAGGAATGTCAGGAAGCGCCTCTCGTACGTCGGGATGTCGTCCACCGGTATCCGGTCGAGGAATCCCGACGCGGCTGCGTAGATCACGGCGACCTGGCTCGGGAGCGACATGGTCGAGTACTGGGCCTGCTTCAGGATCTCCACCATCCTCGCTCCCCTGTCGAGCCTGTCTCTCGTGGCGGCGTCGAGGTCGCCTCCGAACTGCGAGAAGGAGAGGAGTTCGCGGTACTGAGCCAAGTCGATCCTGAGCTGTCCCGCCACCTTCTTCATCGCCGCCGTCTGAGCCCTGCCCCCCACCCTCGACACCGAGAGGCCCGCATTGACCGCCGGCCTCACCCCCGAGTGGAACAGGTCGGTCTCCAGGTAGATCTGCCCGTCGGTGATGGAGATCACATTGGTCGGGATGTATGCCGAAACGTCTCCGGCCTGCGTCTCGATGATCGGGATCGCAGTCAGCGAGCCTCCCCCGAGGCTGTCCGACAGCTTGGCAGCGCGCTCGAGGAGCCTGCTGTGCAGATAGAAGACGTCCCCCGGGTACGCCTCCCTGCCCGGTGGCCTCCGGAGCAGCAGGGAGAGCTGCCTGTACGCGACGGCATGCTTGGACAGGTCGTCGAAGACGCAGAGCGCATGCATGCCCCTGTCGCGGAAGAATTCTCCGATGGCCGTCCCGGCGTAGGGCGCGATGTACTGCAGCGGAGCGGGGGAGGAGGCCGTAGCCGAGACGATTACTGTGTGGGCCATGGCTTCGTGCTGTTCGAGGACGGCTCTGACGCGTGCGACGGAGGATTCCTTCTGTCCGATCGCGACGTAGATACAGACCAGGTTCTTGCCCTTCTGGTTGATGATGGTGTCCACTGCGATGGCGGTCTTGCCCGTGCCCCTGTCGCCGATGATCAGCTCCCGCTGGCCTCTTCCTATGGGGATCAGCGCGTCGATCGCCTTGAGCCCGGTCTGCACGGGTTCCGATACGGGCTGCCTCTGTACTACGTTCGGAGCTTCCCGCTCGATCGGAATGAACGCCTCCGCGACGATCGGTCCCTTGCCGTCGAGCGGCCTGCCCAGGGGATCGACCACCCTCCCGAGGAGCCCGCGTCCCGAAGGCACCTTCGCCACGCTCCCCGTCCTCCTGACGGGGTCCCCCTCGCGGACGAGGTCGTCTCCTCCGAAGAGGACGGCTCCGATGTTGTCCTCTTCGAGGTTGAAGACCATCCCGGATACTTCGTTGGGGAACAGGAGGATCTCTCCGGACATGGTCTCCGGCAGGCCCCAGACCCTGGCAATCCCGTCGCCGATCTGGAGGACGGCGCCGACGGAGGAGACCTCGATGCGGTTCTCGTGGGCTTCGAGCTCCCTCCTGAGGATGGCGCTGACTTCCTCTGGTCTGAAAGGCATCTGCAACCTCCGAAGCCCGGCCTCCGGCCGGGCCGCGACCCGTCGTGTCCTCCGCTAGTCCGGGATGATGGCGGCGACCAGCGCTTCCTTCATCATGTCGAGCCTGTGTCTGACCGTGAAGTCGATGACCCTGCCATCGAATCCGACCATGAATCCGCCGAGGAGCCTCGGATCGATCCTCCTCCGCAACCGGACCTTCCTGCCCGTGACTCTCTCCAGAGCCGCCGTCAGCCTCCGCTCCAGGTCATCCCCGATGGTCCGGGCGGAAGTGACGGTCGCGTCCACGAGCCCTCTCGAGGCTTCCAATATCGCCCTGTAAGCCTTCCCGATGGATAACAGGTACGGGATGCGGTTCTTCCGGAGCAGCAGGGGGACGAGCCTGCAGAACAATCCTGTCGCGCGTCCCTCGAACGCCTGCGCCACGATGCCCAGCTTGTCCTCGTCCAGTTCCATCGGGGAGGACAGGAACCGAATCAGGGCGTCGTCGCGGGCGAGCACGATCTCGAGGGAATCGAAGTCCGAGAGCAGGGCGTCGGCGGACCCCTCCGCCCGGGCGACAGCGAAGAGCGCCTCGGCGTACTCGCGGGCGACCCTGTGGTCAATCAACCCGGGGGATCTCCGACATCTCGGCAATGGCTTGCTCGACCAGCTTCCTGTCGAGTTCCGAATCCATGCAGGACCCGATCACCCTCTCGGCGGCAGTCATGCTCATCCTCACCATGTCCTCCCTCAGCGAGGCCTCCGCCATGAGCTTCGCGATCTCGATGGTCTGCCTGGCCGTCTCGAGCTTCTCCTCGGTCTCCAGCCTGGCCTGTTCCATGAATCCCCCGGCGATCCTGCGGCCTTCCTCGATCTCCGCCTGCTTCAGCGCCCGCGCCTCTTCGCTGATCCTCTCCATCCTGTTCCTGTAGTCGGACTCCCTCTCTTCGAGGTCGGCTCGACGCTTCTCTATCTCGTCCAGGTTGTCCTGGATCCGCCTGCGCCGGGCGTCGAGGTGCCCCGTCACCCTTCCCCAGGCGAACCGCTTGAGGATGAGCACCGCGGCGATGAAGGCCAGCGCGTTGGTGGCGACCACCTTCAGGTCGGGGTTCAGGATGTTCTCGCCTATCATCGCGGACGCTACATCTTGCCCTGGAGGATGAAGACGACGACGACGGCATAGATCGTCAGGGCCTCGATGAAGGCACAGCCTATCACCATGATTATCTGGATCTTGCCCGCGGCCTCCGGCTGCCGTGCGACGGCGTTCATCGCGGCGGTCACCGCCATCCCCAGGCCGATCGCGCTCCCCAGAGCGGCGATGCATACGCCCAGAGGGAGAGTGATGCTGAGATAGTTCATCGAACCGCTCCTTCGGATTGGATGGTATCCTTGCCGTGGTCCTCCCCCTCCGGGGGGAGCACCTGCGCGATGTAGATGGCGCTCAGGATCGTGAAGACGAAGGCCTGTACGAGGCCGAAGAGCATTCCCAGGAAGATGAACGGCAGGCCCAGCGGCACCCCTACCGGTGAACCCGTGGTGGAGAGCGCAAGCACTCCAAGCCCGGTGAATGCAGCTATCAGAGCCTCCTCGCCTGTGATGTTGCCGAAGAGCCTGAGTGCAAGGCTGATCGGTCGGGCGAGCTCGGCGACCAGGTGCAGGAGGAGCATCAGAGGTGCCAGGAGCCAGCTCACGAAGTCCCGGGGCCTGCTCATGAGGTGGTCGATGTAACCGATCAGCCCGAGCTTCCGGGTCGCCACGATCTGGACGTAGCAGAAGACCACTATCGCGAGCGAGAGGGTGATCTCGAACTGGGACGTGGGCGAGTGGAGCAGCGGGATCAGCCCGGTCAGGTTCATGAAGAGTATGAAGAGGAACAGCGTTCCCAGGAACGGGAGGAACTCCCTCGTACTGCTGCCCAGGATGTCCCTGAACAGGCTCTCCAGTACCTCGACCACGGCCTCGACCGCGTTCTGGAACCTGCCCGGCACCGCCTCGGACCGGGAGGCCGCCCTCGTCATGAGGATCACGATCAGGATCAGGGCGCCCAGCGCGAGGATGTTGCCGCCCCACGTATCCAGGAATGCCATCAGATCATGAGGAACAAGGTCGGGGCCCAGAACCTGGTAGAGCCTGGGCATCTCGACGCTCACCCCGGGAGAGGAGGCCGCAACTGCAGGCTGCATCAGCGGACCGCCCCGGCATTCGCGCGCCGGGTTGCGCACGCCCCGTACCGCGAAGGCATCAGGAATCCTCTTCGCTGATTCGTTTTATGAGCCTCGCCGTATCCACCCCGGCAGCCGCCAATCCGATGGCGGCGCCGGCCGCCTGGAGGATCACGCCCGTACCGAAGTGCCGGTCGGCAAGGCTGCCAAGCCACCAGCCGAGCAGAGTCGCCGCCCCCAGCATGAAGGGTATGCCGGTGAGCAATGCGAGCTGATGCGCATGTTTCCGCTCTCCCGGATCGCCCCTGACCAAACCGCACCATCCCGCCGGGAGCCGGGCGTTCCCGGCCCGTGCATCCTCGGGAGACTATCATAAGAAAAGCCCCGGACCGGAAGAGTGCAATCCGCTGTCGGAGGAACCGGATGGGCGGCGGTCGCGCGGGAGGGCGTCTTGACAGTGCGAGGGCCCCGGCACGAGTATTGAAAAGACCGCTATCCCGGAGGTGTGATGGCCGCATTGGAGCAGCTGTTCTGCGAGGTCTGCTCGAGGGGCGTCATCCTGGGCCGGGAGTCGGTGTACAAGTGCGCCGTGTGCGGCAAGATAGTCTGCAGGGACTGCTTCCATACCCCGCAGAAGCAGTGCGACGAGTGCTTCGCCGCCTTCCTCGAGGAACAGCGCCGTGTCCGCCTGGTCGAGGATGTCGAATCCCACAGGCTGGAAGAGGAGGAGAGGCTCCGGGAACGCGCAGAAAACAGGCGCCTGGTCATCGGTCGGCAGAGGCGCAGCGCCCTGGTCTGGATGGTGGCGGTCCCCCTCGTCTTCACCCTCTTCTGCTGGCTGGTACTCGGTCTTCTGCTCCGCACGCCGCACGGCTTCTGGGTCACCCTGGCCGTGGTGCATGATTTCATCTTCGTCATGGCCGGGTGCGCCCGCTACCCCTGGCGGGAGGATCTCGTGGACCGGATCTCGAAGAGCGACAGGCGCTGACGCCTTCGTTCCCCGGGCATGGCCCCGCACTCTCACTGCCGGCATCATTCACTCGACAGCAGAAGGATGCGAAATGGACCTGTCCATCAGAAGAGAGACGCAGAGCGACTATCGCGAAGTGGAGGAGCTGAACCGCGAGGCGTTCTGGAACCTCTACTTCCCGGGATGCAACGAGCACTATCTCGCGCATGTCATGCGGAGCCACCCCGACTTCATCCCCGAGCTGGACTTCGTGGCCGAGTCGGACGGCCGCATCGTGGGCAGCATCATGTACACGCGGGCCTGGCTGGTAGGGGAGGACGGCGCCGAGAGAGAGATCGTGAGCTTCGGCCCGCTCTGCGT
Organism: Candidatus Fermentibacter sp.; assembly: GCA_030373045.1. Taxonomy (NCBI): domain Bacteria; kingdom Pseudomonadati; phylum Candidatus Fermentibacterota; class Candidatus Fermentibacteria; order Candidatus Fermentibacterales; family Candidatus Fermentibacteraceae; genus Candidatus Fermentibacter; species Candidatus Fermentibacter sp. Next base: position 17,341 of record JAUCPW010000058.1, on the reverse strand, counting down.
GCTTCCTTCGCATCAGCGGAGGGGCATCGGCAGCGCCCTCGTCCGGCACACCGCGGACATCGCACGCGGAAGAGGCGCCGGGATGATCGTCATCTTCGGCGATCCGCACAACTACTGCCGGCTCGGTTTCAAGAGCGGCAGGGACTACGGGATTAGCAACCAGGACGGAGACTGCCCGCACGGCATGCTCGCGCTCGATCTGGGCGGGAACGTCCCTCCGGCCGGCAGAAGGGTGTTCAGATACAGCGACGTCTACAACATCGACGAGGACGCCGCCCAGGCCTTCGACTCGGGCTTCCCCCCGAAGGAGAAGGGTTACAGCCACACGCAGGAGATCTTCTCGATCGCCATCCGGTCCATCGTGAAGTAGGGATCGCACGGCCTCCGGGCCTGCGGGGGAGCCGTCAATCCCGCGGACTGGATGATTCCGGCCTCCCTGGGTGGCCCTGTCCCGATGCCCAGGGAGAAGGAGGGCGAAGAGGTGGCCCAGCCCGGCTACTACAGGGAAAGGCTCTCGGGGGAGAGGCTCCTGAGGTGCTACGAGCTGGCCTCCCCCCGGATACGCAGGTACCTCGAGGCCGAGATCGCATATCTGCAGGAAATCCTCGCCGGGGCCGGCTCCGTGCTCGAGCTGGGGTGCGGCTACGGCAGGGTCGCGTTCCGGCTGGCCGAAGCGATTCCGGTGGTCGTCGGCATCGACAATGCCCGGGGCAGCCTGAGGCTCGGGATCGGGCAGGCCGGAGCGTCACGGGCCGTGAGCTTCGCTGCGATGGATGCCTGCCGGCTCGGATTCCGCGACGCATCCTTCGATGCCGTGATATGCGTGCAGAACGGCATCTGCGCCTTCGGGGCCGATCCCGGCGTCCTGCTGGACGAGGCCCTGCGGGTCACCCGTCCTGGAGGGCGGGCGGTCTTCTCCACCTATTCCGCCTCCATCTGGCCGGAACGCGTCGAGTGGTTCGAGGCTCAGGCCGCCGCAGGCCTGCTCGGCGCTCTGGACCTCGATCGGACGCGGGACGGGGTCATCGTGTGCAGGGACGGGTTCAGGTCCGGCACATTCAGCCGGGAGGGGTTCCTCGATCTGGCCAGGGAGTGCGGCCTCGAGGCATCGGTCACCGAAGTCGACGAGTCCTGCCTGGTCTGTGCATTCACGAAACCGTGACGGCGGCTCCCGGTCGATCCATCGCGGAGGATCGTCGAGGGGATCGTACAGTCAACTGAACCGATAGACCCCGGTGCAGGCCGCCGGGTCCCAGCCCACCCCGGCAGTACTTCCGGCGCGGCTATCCGTCCCTGATCTCCCCGGTCTGGTCCGGGCTGCGCCGGATGATCTCCCCGGCTTCATGCAGGGCGTCCTTCCCGGCGAGCAGGAGGAGCGTGTCGTAGGGCTGCAGGATGGTTCTGCCCTTCGGTACGATGAACTCCCCGCCCCTGCGGATGAGCAGTATCAGGACATCCTCCGGGAGACCCATCCCGGATACCGGCCTGCCGACCATCGCCGAGTCCGCCGGGATGTCTATCTCGATGGTATCGCCGTTCATGCCGGTCGTCCTCTCGAACTCGATCGGGTATCTCGGGCGGTCCGAGAGGGGAGCATCCACTCCGAGTAGCCTCGCCACGGGCATCAGCGTCCTCCCCTGGAGGAGGGCTGACAGCACCACGACGAAGAAGACCGCATCGAAGAGGATGTCGGAATTGGGGTAGCCCGCGAGGTAGGGGAACGTCGCCAGCACTACCGGCACGGCGCCGCGGAGACCGGTCCAGGCTACAAGGGCTTTCTCGCGAATCGTGAAGGCGCTGCCGATCAGGCTGATGAACACTGCGGCCGGCCTAGCGGCGACCATCAGGAAGAGCGCGACGAGGAGCGCAGTTCCTGCAACACCCGGGATCCGCGAGGGATAGACGAGAAGGCCGAGGACGACGAACAGCATGATCTGCATCAGCCATCCGACACCGTCGTGGAATCGCGCCAGGCCGCGCTTGTGCAGGAAATCCCTGTTGCCCATCACGATGCCGCAGGCGTAGACCGCAAGGAATCCGTTCCCTCCGAGCGTGTTGCACAATCCGTACGTTATGAGCACCACGCTCAGGCTCAGAACCGGATAGAGACCTTCGGAGGCGAGCCTGAGGCGGTTGAAGGCTGCCGAGGCCAGGAATCCGCTGGCGACGCCCGTGATGATCCCCAGGGTCATGTTCACAACCAGGGAGACGACCGAGGATGTCCACGAAGCGGCGCTTCCGGTGGCGAAGCCGAGAACGGTGATCGTGAGGAACACGGCCATGGGGTCGTTGCTTCCCGACTCGAGCTCGAGAAGGGGTTTCAGGTTGCCCTTCAGCCTCACTCTGCGGGATTTCATGATGGCGAAGACGGCTGCTGCGTCGGTCGAGGAGATGATCGCCCCCAGCAGAAGTCCGTCGAACAGAGGCATGCCGAGCACGAATCTGCAGAAGAAGCCTACGAGCAGGGCCGTGACGATCACGCCGGCCGTGGCCAGCAGGAGCGCCCGGCCGAGGACCGGGCGGACGCTTCGCCAGTCGGTGTCGAGGCCGCCGGAGAAGAGGATGAAGGCCAGGGCGAAGACACCGACGGAGTTCGCTGCGTCGGGGTCGTCGAAGCTGATGCCGCCGATGCCGTCGGATCCGGCCAGCATTCCTATCCCGAGGAAGAGGAGCAGGGCCGGGACGCCGATGCGCTCCGAAAGGCGGTGGGCCAGGGCCCCCAGGAAGATCAGCAGGCCGGCGGCGAGGATCATCACTGGTGAGATGCCCGGCATGTCGGTCATTCGAGACATTCCTCATCGATCGGGGCACGCTATGGAGTACGGCTGAGTTCGATTATAGGCCCGGCGGCGCCATCGTGCCTCCGCACGGCATCCCGGACTGATTCTTCAATTTCGGTCCCGACTCCCGCACGCAGCCCGCACCGAAGGACAAGACGGTTTGATGATTCAGGATGACCCCCTCTATGGAACAAAGCAGTCCGACTCATCCTCCGTGGTGAGGATGGACTTCCTGCCTGCTCTACGTTATTCCTATTGCGAGTTGATGCTGTTCGCCGAAAGGGGGGACGTATGGTCATCTGCCTTTCGCTGCTCGCCGCGCTGTCGGCGGTCGATGTCTCCATTCTCGAGCCTTCGGACGGGGCGTCATACGACGGAGACTGGCTCACCATCAGGGCTGTCGTCGAGAACGACAACTCGCTGCCCGACTCGGTGACGCTCGTCCTGAACGGCGGCGATCCCGCCGGGGTCCCCAGGCTGGTCACCGACTGGTACACCTACATGGGGAACCATTGCAGAACCGGATACTCGGAATCCCCCGCTCCTCACGACAACACGGTCATGTGGACGGCGGCGGTGACGGGAACTACCCACGAGTTCGCGACCCCGGTGATCGTGGACGGAAGGGTGTACTACAACTCGTCGGAGGACCGCATCGCATACTGCCTCGATGCCGCGACAGGGGAGGAGCTCTGGCGATACGAGGGGATGAGCTTGTGTCTCGACGACGGCATGCACGTGCAGGACGGGCGCGCCTACCTCTCGTGCGATTCCGTGTACTGCCTGGATGCGCTGACAGGTGAGAGGCTGTGGGCTTTCAGCCCTGGGGTCATGACTACTGAGATCCCAGGTCCTCCGGTGCCCTACGGTGACAGGGTGTACTTCAACTACGGCTCTGTATTCGCCCTGGACATCGCCACCGGACAGGAAGTCTGGCGATCCGATGAGTATGTCGGATCGGTCAGCACGCTCACGGTCTGGGGCGGAAATGTCTACTGCCCCTGGCAGGATGGCCTGGCCGCATTCGACGCCGAAACCGGCGAGATTGTCTGGAACTTCGGCTGCGGGGGCTTCTGGGATTCCTCCCCATGCCTGGTGGACGGCGTCATCTACATCGGGGGGTCATTCGACGATGTGGTATACGCCATCGATGCTTCCGACGGCTCCCTGATCTGGCAGAGCCCCGAGCTGGGTTTCATCACGTCCACTCCGGCCTTTCACGACGGCCGGGTGTTCGTCGGTGTCGATGAGTTGCCGCCGCCCAATCCCGTCGTCGCCCTCGACTCCTCGACCGGGGCGATCGAATGGCAGTATCTCGTTCCGATCTGGGAGAACTGGCTGCACGGTTCCCCCGGAGTCGCGGACGGGCTGGTGTTCTTCGGGGATGCCACTCCAACGGAGGAGTGGACTGCATACATCCGCGCCCTCGACGAGGAGACCGGAGAGGAGATCTGGAGCTACGGAACGACCACGAGCTGGATGGGAGTTGTAGGCAGCCCGGCGATCACCGACGGGGTGATGTACATCGCCGCCTCCGACAGCAACCTGTACGCCTTCGGCACCGGGCTGAAGTGGACGTATCGCGACGACCTCTACGCGGATCTGGGAACCAACGAGCTGATAGTGAACTCCTGGTCGGGCGGGGCCATCGCCGCCAGCGACACGATCCAGTTCGTCGTCACCCAGACCGGCATCGCGACGAATCCCGGCCAGGATCCGGCTGCTTCGGATCAGGCGCTGACGATTCACCCGAACCCGTTCGCCTCGTGCGCGTCGATAGCTTTCGAGCTGGCCTCGCCGGGAGTGGCTTCGGTCCGGGTCTTCGACCTGTCCGGCAGGCTGGTCAGGACGCTCCGGAGCGGCGAGCTCCCGGCCGGGACACAGCTCCTGAGCTGGGACGGATCCGACGATTCGGGAAGGCTACTGCCTCCCGGGATCTATGCCCTGCTGTTGTCATCGCCGGAAGGAGACATCACCAGGTCGGTCTGCCTTCTGAGATGATCGCCAGTCCCGTCTGCTCTCTGGAGATCCGTAGCTTGGATTATTCGGATGTGCCGGATGCGGAAAGACGGCCGCAGCCGTATGTTCGCAGGCATGTCACAGATCGAGGCAGCAAACTCCACCCGGAGGCCGAGATGACACTGATCCAGAAGATCCTCACCTCGCTTGTGCCGGCTGCATGGGCGAGGGACATGCGCGAGGAGTCGCAGAGATGGATGATGCGCTGCGCGTGCGGGCACGAGATCTCGGTCTGGGATGCCGGCGGCGTTCGGTGGAAGGCTACGGGGAAGCCCGCGCGTCTGGTGTACTGCCAGAAGTGCGGCACCCTCACGCCGCACACCACCTACAGGAAGGACTAGCCTCCTGCCTGCCCCGTTTTCGGGGCTACCCCGCAGAGTCGCACAGGCTCATCGTACACGGAGAGCGGAGGAGTTCCGGGCTGCAGTGGATTCTTCCCATCGGGCAACCCTGACCGGCGCGGTTATCTGAGAAGAATCACACTTGCCGACATCGTCCGCTCGATCGTTCGTGCCACCACCAGATACACACCCGCCGGGCATTCCACGCTATCCCATCCCAGCGTACTCACTCCCGCTGCCAGCATGCCTTCATGGATGGTGTCCACCAGCCTCCCATCGAGGCTGTAGACAGAGACACTGCATTCCACCGGCTCGGGCATGTCGAGCAGGATCGAGGGATTCGAAACAGACGGATTGGGAGTGACTCTCAGCACAGATGCCACATCCTGTCTCCCGGATTCGATGCCGGTATTGCCGTCGTACTTGATCGTTATGCAATCGGTCTTGGAATCGACTCCCCAACTGGTGCCGGTAACATAGACATCGCCGTTCGAGTCCAGTGCGACGGCTTCCCAATGATCGTCATAGTCTGCGATTCCGTTGTAGAACACCGCCCATTGCTGGACGCCCGAGGAGCTGTAGAGGACTGTCATGCAATCCGATTGGGTGCCACCCCTGTCCCCCGTCACGTAGATGCTTCCGCCGGTGCCGAGAGTCATGTCATACGGCTCGCTGACATCTGGATACATGGTCTCCCAAAGCAGCTCTCCGTCCGGGTCGTACTTCACGGTAGCGCAGTGAACGAAAGATGAACCCGTAACTATGACGTTTCCGGAGGCATCGGCACAGACAACATCCGCGTAGTCCCACTCGCCCTGCGATCCATCGTACCGTGCCGTCCACTCCAATGCTCCTTCAGAGCTGTACTTCACGGTGAGGTAGTCGTAGCCCGTCGAGTAGTCCAGGCTGGATCCCGTCACGAGCACGTTGTCGGCGGCATCGACCGTGATGTCGCTGGGATAGTTGGCCCCCACTGATGTGTTGAGTCGGCGGATCCACTGCTCGACGCCGTCCGGACTGTACGTGACTGTAGCGTACCCTCCGGCGCTGTATCCGGTTACGAATACGTATCCGTCGCCGTCGATCGCGATAGCTGCGGCATCGTTGTACAGGTTGGGTGCGTACATGTTCACAGCCCACAGCTGCACGCCCGAGGAGCTGTACTTGATGGTGGTGAAATACTCGTGATCCTCGTCGTAACAGGTCGTCCCGGCCACATAGACATTCCCATAGGAATCGACCGCTACGTCGCGTGCATAATCATAGTAGTCCGAAGCATCATATCTTGCTGACCAGCAAAGATTTCCATCCGAGTCATACTTGACCGTGAGATAGTCGTCATAGCCGTCGTTTCCCTTGCTATCCCCCGTAATGATCACGCTCCCCGACCCGTCGACGACCAGCGCATTCGGATAGTCGCCGCCATGGACGATCCCGTCGAAGCTCCTCGACCAGAGCATATTGCCGTCGGAGTCATACTTCATCGTGACGAAGTCGTAGGATGTTCCTGCTCCGGTACTCGCCGAGGCGACGAAGATGTTCCCCTCCGAGTCCATCCCTATGTCATTTCCATGATCGAAGCTGTTGCCGGTCCCGTTGCAGATGGAGACCCATTCCTCTATCGGGAAGTCACACTGCGCGGAAGCATCGCCGGATGCGATCACCGAAGCCAACGCAAACAGGAATGGATATTTCGATGAGGAACACACCTCGATCCCTCCTCGCGAAAAGCCGGATCAGCGACATGACCCACACTGTGTCGGCATTGGCGCTGGTCCGGCGCCAGCTTCCGTCGCAGACCCCGGGCTGCCCGCCCGTGATCCGGGGCGTCGACCGGATCAGTCGAGGATCACGAGGCGCCTGGCCGCAGAGAACTCCCCGGCCTGCATCAGAACGAAGTAGACGCCCGGCGGATGCTCGCCCAGCGAGATCTGCGAATATCCGGGCTGGAACTCGACCGGACCGGCCGATCCCGCAATCCTGCCCGCGATGTCGAGAACCGTCAGAGTGACCACCGACGGTTCTGGAATCCCGATCGTGACGGTCATGGGGCCGGAGACGGGGTTGGATGCGAAGGGAAGAAGCTCGAAGCCGTCGGGCATCCCGGGCCCCTCGGTGCCCAGCGGGTTCCAGGAGACCGTGACGTCGTGGAGGGACGGACTGACTGCAAGCTCCTCCGTGGTCAGGATGGCCCTGTACTGGAAGTAGTTCGCGTTTTCGGGGAGGATGCCCGAAAGGCTGCAGGGCTCATCCAGGATGCCCGACCATTCACCCATCACGGTGAAATCGTCGGAAGCCCTCACCTGGAAGGAGATGTCGGTCAGAGCGGGAGAGTCACCGGTCCAGTCCAGGTCTCCCCAGCCCGGATCGCCCGACAGGTAGAGGATGCTGGATTCCAGGAGCGCTTCGTTCACATGGATGTCCCACCAGCGGAGGAGGTCCTCGCCCAGGATGTCAGTCCAGCCGTCGCCGTCGACGTCCCCCGGGATGATGCACATGGCGATGTCGTCCTCCTCGAGGTCACAGACCGCGTGCTCCTCCCAGCCCGTCCCCTGGCCGTCGGTGTTCTCGAGCCAGATGTACCTTCCATCCATCCCTGTGCCGACCAGGATATCGATGTCGCCGTCCCGGTCGAGATCGCCGGACCCGAGGCCCCAGCAGTCACCGGGGTAGTCTGCCACGACGTGCTTGCTCCAGTCGGAGCCCGTGCCGTCCAGGTTCTCCCACCACGCGACGGCATCCGGGCCGTCTCCCGAACCCAGTGCATCGAGATCCCCGTCACCGTCGATGTCGACGGCTCTTACGGACAGGGAACTGCCGTAGCTCATGTCGATGGTGTCCAACTCCCAGTCGCCTCCGAGCCCGTCGGTGTTCTCGAGCCAGAGCAGACCGTGCAGGGCCAGGCCGACAGCGATGACATCCAGATCCCCGTCTCCGTCGAGATCGCCCGGATACACGCCTTGATAGGAGGTGCACAGCCCGGGCAGGATCTTGTGCTCGAGCCAGGAAGAGCCGTCGCCCTGCGCGTTCTCCCACCAGTAGATGTAGACGCCGGACATGTCCGCGCAGAGAATGTCGTTGTCGCCGTCTCCGTCGAAGTCGCCCGTGCATGGCGTCACGGGCTGCTCGGGAACGGCGCTGACAGTGGTTCCGATCCATGAAGCCCCCTGGCCGTCGACGTTCTCATACCAGGAGACAATGTCCTGTGCTGCAACGAAGTCGGTATCGCCGTCGCCGTCGAGGTCGCCTGCACGGATGCAGCCGCCTGTTGCAGCGGTTATCGAGTGCTCGGCCCAGTCAGTCCCGGCTCCGTCGGCATTCTCCCACCAGGCGAGGTACGAGGAATCGCTCGCCAGCACATCGAGGTCGCCGTCGCCGTCGACGTCCGCGGTATCCATGTGTTCGGCCGCGTACAAGTCGTCGATGAAGTTCTCGTACTCGCCCGGGAGTATGTCGACCTGTCCGGATGGAGACGACCATGAGGCTCCGGCGCACTCAAAGAACATGTCTCCCCATGCCGTTACCGGACCGGGAGTCCCGGGGCCGCCGGCCCAGTCGGTCTGGGTTGCGCTGTCGGCATGGCTCACTGAAACTGTGATCATGAGAAGCATGAGGAGGATTAGTCGCTGCATCCCAACCACCTCCACAAGAAATCCCTTGAAATTGCATAATTCGCATGATCCTGAACCATGTCAACGGTGGTTCGATCAGCCGGACCGGGCCATTCCGGTCAGACGGCACCATCCGGCAGAGAAATCCGGACTTCTTTCCGTCCTTTTTCGATACTGATTCTTGATCAGGACGCCTTCGGTCGGCAGCGGAGGGGATCTGCCCGCAGATCCGGTTCCAGCGGGACATTCGCTGCCCGGCTTCATCCCGGACCTCGAATTCCTGATGCTTTCGTCCGGGTTTATGCTCGGTTTCGATACTGCTTGTCTCGAGGTGGGCCGCGTCAGATGGAATCCAGGAACCTGAGAGATCGAGGAGCCTCGGAGACTGGACATCGAGATCGATCTTGCGCTGGAACCTTGCGGCATATGTTCGGGCCGGACGCTCGAACGCATGCGCGACCGTCCCTCAGACGGGGGAACGAGCAGCAACGGCCGAGCCCGGGATCAGGTCTCGAGGGTCGCCAGCATCACCCGCCTGTACTCGTCGAAAGCCTTTCTCCCCGCCTTCGTCAGCCTGTACATCGTCCGCGGCTTACGGTCCACGAAATCCTTCCTCTCCTCGACATAGCCCGCACCGGAGAGCCGGCTCATGTGGGACGAGAGGTTCCCGTTGGTGAGCCCGGTCCTGTTCAGCAGGAAGACGAAATCGGCGCTGTCCACGACGTACAGGTTGGCCATTATCGCAAGACGCGCGGGCTCGTGGATCAGCCTGTCCAGCTCCGGACGGCCCGTCTCCTCCCGGTCTGCTCCGGAGGCCATCATGCGGCCTCTTCCCTCTGCACCGGGTTGCGCCGCATGAACCGCGCCATGAGCACGACGCCGACTGTCAGTATCGGAGCCCCCGTGGCCATGACGGGCCAGGTATGGGGCTGGCCAGCGAGCTGGGCCCCGGCGAAGTTCAGGACGGCCATGATGGCGAAGACGTAGAACCTGCCGGCCGACTTGGCCCAGGCCACCGCTGTCATTCCCAGCGCAACAGCGAGCCCGAGCAGGAGGATCGGATGGGTCGAGAGTAGACCGGTCCAGGTCTCCGTCCTGTGCGTGAAGAACACGGCGAGCCCGAGCGGAACGGGCAGCAGGACGATCAGCGCGATCAGCATCACTCCTCTCCGCTCCCTGGTCCTTCGATCCTCCGAGAAGCGGACGCTGCCCACACGGGGGGTCACGACGAACTTCCTGAGCAGCAACGCCAGGAGCAGGCAGAAGGTGGGGACGAGATAGGCCCCCATGCTTGCGAGCAGCCCGTACCCGAGAAGCCCGGCCCCGATCACGACATCGAGCAGCCCGCTCTCGCTGCGGATCGCATATGCCCTGTTCTCGATCTCCTTCAGGTCCAGCGCATCCATCTCAACCTCCCCAGATTAGTTTGTATTGCAAACCTATCTGCGGGAGTATAGCGTCGGGAGCGGACATGTCAAGACGATCCCGGGGCCGGGACCGTACCGCCCAGCTGTGGATCAGATGCACAGGCCGATCAGGAGATGGCTCACTGCACGGCGCTGCTCAGTGCAGCGCGGGCATTGAACGCCGATATCGGGCAACTGCGCAGCCAGTGCTCCGGACTGGTTATCTTCATGGCCCGGCTGATGATGATCGGGAGCGGATCAGTGTTTCGTGAAGCATCCCTGAAGAGCGTTCCCGATCCCGGAAGATGATCGATCCTCTCCCGGCCGAAGAAGTGGTGGCCATGGAGGTTGGAGCACCAGGACAAAGGGTTGGCATTGACCCGCCGTACGGCATTACGTACGATATGGCTGACGAAAGGGAGAGCCATGTCCGCGCTGAGTGCCACTGATGCCAGAGCCCGGCTGTACCGCCTCATCGACGAGGCGGCCGAGACCCATGAGCCGATCCTGATAACGGGGAAGAGGAGCAACGCCGTGCTCCTGTCCGAGGAGGACTGGCGCTCGATCCAGGAGACGCTCTTCGTGCTCTCGATCCCCGGAATGCGCGAGAGCATCGTCGAGGGCATGAAGACACCGGTCGAGAAGTGCAGCGAAAAGCCCGGCTGGTGACCTGGCGCCTGGTCTTCACCGGGCAGGCTCGGATGGACGCGAAGAAGATCCGGTCCGCCGGGCTCCGTGAGAAGACGGAAGCCCTGCTCGAGTTGCTGGAGAAGGATCCATACGCATCTCCTCCTCCGTTCGAACGGCTCCTGGGCGATCTCAAAGGCGCCATCTCTCGCCGCATCAACATCCAGCACCGGCTTGTCTACCAGGTCCTGGATGACGAGAAAATCGTCAAGATCCTCCGGATGTGGACGCACTACGAGTAGAAGCGGATCGCTCGTAATGGCCATGTTCCCCATGGCGGCGCCTCTGATCCTGCATGGGCTTTCCTGCAAGGCGGCGGACGGTGTCCCGAATTCGTCGATCACCACGCCATCGGATTCGGTGCGAGTTCTGGCAATCGTCGATTCGATAGGTGCCGAGTATGGGACTGGCGAGTACTCATTAGGCGACATAGCGGACATCGACATCTCCCCGACGCACGAAGTGCTGGTCCTCGATAGAATCGGCTGCTGTATCAAGGTCTACTCCGCTGATGGCGGGTTCATCCGCAGGATCGGGCGCCATGGGAGCGGGCCCGGCGAGATGCTCGCCCCGGTGTTCATGGAAGTTCTCGGCGATGGCAGTATCTGCGTCAGGGACGAGAGCGGCTGGCTGACGCTGTCGGCAGATGGCGCCTATCTGGGTCTGGTGCAGACCGGAACCTCGTCGCCGATGCAGATGGTATCGGTCGGTTCCTCCGATCTCGTAGGCATCCGGAGCGAGCTCCTGCCACAGAATGGGCAGTTCATCGTTTCCAAGTCAGTCGCTCGCTGGCCTGGCTCAGATCCTGACACCATCACGGCTACCTATTTCAACCAGGAGTTCGAACTGGACCCCGAGGATATCGCCACGGATCTGGTCAGAGCCGATCTGTTCCCTATGCTGTTCACTGCAGGCAACGGACTGGTCTTCGTTGCGCCCGATCCCCAGGAGCGAGCCGAGATCCTGGTGTTCTATCCGGACGGGTCACCCCATGACACCCTTCGGCTCGAGTACCCCGTCGTCCCGAAGTCGGAAGCCGAGATCATCGAGGAGAGGGCCTACATCGAGTCGTTCTTCCAGAGGACCACGCAGACGTTGCAGGTCGAGTGGGAGCCTCTGCCCGACCGCCCGATGATCGGAAGCCTGGGCATCGACAGCCTGGGGAATCTGTGGGTGCAGAGAGGCACGGAGCTCTCTCCGACTTTCGACGTGATCGATGGATCCGGAGCGATACTCTATTCCGCAGTTCTGCCCGACAGGGAAGATGCCGCCGACTGGCGCTTCGAGATATCCCCGCAGGGGATCCTGGCCGTCCCTCAGGATCCCGGACTCTATCCAGTGGTGTCTGCTCGAGCTGAGATAGCCCGAGCTGCTCTTCGATGCCTCACAGTAGATTGCCAGCCTGGTCTGTACATTCTGATCGTAAGGAAAGAGAATGGCGGTCCCACAGGGAAACGCAGTCCCCCGGGGACCATCGGGCGAGCATCTTATGCGAGAACGAAAAGCAGACGGCTCTGCGTCTGCTTTGCCAATTTCATCAAGCCTGTTTCTCAGATGGGACGAAATTGGCGGGCATGGTCATTTCTGGACGGAACACTTCTATGCTACAGCTCATGAAGGTCGCGGAGAGGAGAGGCGCTTCGAAACAGGCAGGCCTGCTGAACGTATACGGCCTAAAGCACAGGAGCCCCACCAAGTCGAAGAAAAGAAGCCCTACAGTGGTGTAAGGGGATTCTGCCGGCTGGAGATTGAAGCAATAAGAGCCAGACAAACCTCACTGAAGAAAGGCGGTCTTCTGAAGCTCCCGGAATGACATAGATGCCGACAGTGATCTGTTCAGCGGATGTATCCAGATCGTCCCCGGGGAATGAGTCACCCTGCCGGTCTCCGAAACCGCCTTTGTTGACTCTCTATTGAGTGGGGAATAGAATTTCCCCGAGTGCCCATACAAACCAGTGGAGCAAATGGATGTATCCGCTGCTTGTCGTTCATATCCTGCTTGCCACGAACGATCCCCTGCATCCAGTCTCCCGGTTCTATCCTGATGCCCCCTTTGCGGCGGATCCCATGGTCGAGGCCATGGTGGCTTCGGTCAGCGAAGATTCCGTGATCGCCATGATCCAGTACCTCGAGGATTACGGATCGAGGTCTTCCTTATGGGATGAGCAATTCCAGCAAGTCGTCGACTGGACTGATTCCTGGTTCGGGCTCCACTGGATTCCCTCTGAGATTCAGCACTTCACGTTCACACAGTCGGGACAGTATCATGATTGCTGGAATGTGCTCGCGAGCATCACGGGTCAGGTGCACCCCGAACAGGTGTACATCGTCTGCGGACATCTCGACTCCACGTCGGAGGACTCGACCGTAGCTCCGGGTGCGGACGACAACGGGAGTGGATCGGCTGCCGTTCTCGAGGCAGCCAGGGTGATGGCGCCCTACGACTACGAATACAGCGTTAAATTCATACTTTTCGGGGCCGAAGAAGAGAACATGAAGGGCAGCCTCTATTACGTGCAGCACTTGCCCCCTGGTGAACTGGTGATGGGCGTGATCAACGTGGACATGATCCTCTACGCCCCTGATGACAGGGATTCGCTGGAGTTCATCTGTTGCAGCTCCGATACGAACCAGTTCGCTGAGCAGGCAGTTCTCTACGTTCAGGAGTATGCGCCGCAGTCCCACCCGAGACTGACGTATGATCCGGATGCCTGGAACTCCGATCACAGCGTTTTCTACTTCCTCGGGATGGATGCGATCTGGGGCAGGGAATGCGCGCTGGACGACAATCCCTACAACCACACGCCGAATGATCTCCTGGCCAACTATATGTCCTATTTCCCATTCGGGACGGATTGCGTGAGGGGGATCGTTGCGGCGGCGGCTTCATTCGCAGGTCCCATAGGGCCTTCCGGAGTGGGTGGCGGAGCTCCAGGGTCGGGAGACCTTCAGATCCTGCGTATCAATCCAAACCCTACATCGGGTATTATCCAAGTATCCCTGGAATCTCCGTCCGACGCCTCAGTCTCGATCTCGGTCTTTGACCTGTCCGGTCACATGGTGCGACCTGTCGAAACACTCGCAGAAGATTGTTCCCCATGGACATTGGACCTTACGGCGGTCCCTGCCGGAGTCTACCTGGTACGTTGGATCCAGGATGACCTGTCAGGCTCCGAACGGCTTGTGATACTCAATTGACTCATCGTCACCCGCAAAGGAGGGGATAATGTGTGCTTCTGCTGCCAGATGGACCCGGTCCCTCCTCATCTTCTCCATCTTCTGTGCAGAGGTTTCGGCACAGGAGGACGGCTCCATCGTCTGCTGGGGCAGGAATGACTGGGGACAGTGTGATGTGCCTTCTCCCAACTCCGATTTCTTCGCGATCGCTGAAGGCGGATTTGCGCACAGCGCAGGTCTCAGATCGGATGGTTCCATCGCCTGCTGGGGATCGAACGCGTCGGGTCAGTGCACTGTCCCGGAACCCAACGAGGGATTCATCTCCGTAGCATCTGGTGCGCATCACACCCTGGGACTGCGGGAGGATGGTTCGATCCTCTGCTGGGGGTGGAGCGAATGCGGTCAATGCGAAGTGCCCTCCCCGAATCAGGACTTCCTCTCGATGGCCGGCGGATACGGTCACTCGGTTGCCCTGAAGTCCGATAGCTCAGTCGTCTGCTGGGGAGACAACGGATATGGCCAGTGCGATGTTCCAGCGCCCAACGAGGACTTCATCGCCATTGATGCAGGCGATCAGTTCTGCGTAGGGCTGAAGGCAGACGGATCGGTCGTGTGCTGGGGCTACAACGGTTATGGCCAATGCGTTGTTCCTTCTCCCAATGATGACTTCATCGGTGTATCCGCCGGGCGTGATCACTGTGTCGGCCTGAAGTCGGACGGGTCCATCGTCTGCTGGGGGAGGAACGACTGGGCTCAATGCGATGTACCGGACCCGAACGAGGGATTCGTCGCAGTCTCGGGAGGAGGATTTCACAGCATCGCCCTGAGGTCCGACAGCTCGGTCGTCGCTTGGGGGCGCAATGACTACGGGCAGAGCCTCGAGCCCTCACCGAATCAGGACTTCTCACAGGTCGCCTGCGGGTATTTCCATTGCCTGGCTCTTCACACCAACCTGACGGGAATCGGGGGCTCGCAGCCAGACCCCACCATGGTGATCACATCATTGAGTCCAAACCCTTCGGGAGCTTCGATCTTCATGACCGTCCAGGCCCCCTCGTGCGGTTCAGTCTGGATGGAGATCTTCGACATCTCGGGAAGACTGGTCTACCTGAGTGATTTTGGCTCATTGGACCAGGGCCGGCATTCTCTTTCCTGGGATGGTGCGGACAGGTCGGGCAGTCGAGTGCCGGCGGGAGTCTATTTGGTGCGACTGCGATCTGATCTCGACAGTTCGGTATCCAGCTTGTTTGTCCTGATCTGATACGGAACCAGGCCGCTGGGTGGTCCGTCCGGGATGAGATGCTGCTTGTGCAGGTGAAGATGCCTTGCCACTTGCCGGTGGCAAGTGGCGGGCTTGGTCATTTCTGGATGGAACACCCTCATCGCCCAACTCGTGAAGATCGCGTCGTGGACGACGGCTTCGTAACAGTCAACCTGCATGGTGTTTCGGTCAGTCAGGCCCGGAATCCTTTCGTGGTCGAAGAAGATGTGGCCATAAGAGACTGGAACAGAGGGGATAACGAGGCTGTGCGATCCGAAAGACCGTAAAGATCCCCTCGCCACCCCTTCTTCCTAGAGTTTTACCAAGCATAGAGGCGCAGATACTCCTTCTGGTGATTCCAGTATCGCGAAATAAACTCCGGAAGACATCTGGGAGGCATCCCAGGTGTAGCTGACAGAGAAAGGCGTGAAGACTGCCGGACGGCCACAAAGGTCGAATATCATCAGAGTGCCGCTGCTGCCTGACTGGATGATCACGTTGTCCATGAAGGGGTTCGGTCCGGCCCTGAGGCACCCGGGTGCAGGGGAGGGACCATCTGGATCATCAATGCCGGTGGGCAGCGAATAGACATCGATCCCCTTGATTGGAGAGGAGACGTCGCTCCAATCGAGTTCTGTCACGGGATTCATCGTCTGGGCTGCGAGGTCGATCTCCCAGACTGGGTGGGATGCTCCATCTGAAACCCCGAAGTAGAGATGACCCTCATATTCCGAGCAATCGTAGATGGTCGAGGCTCCGGATGGAATTGCAGCGGGTCCGAACAGGAGCTCATACTGCCAGGAAGCTAGCTCAACCCCGTACACGCTCAGGAGAGTACCGGAACTGTCAAGAACCAGAGTGAAGAGAGTGTCACAATCGCGGTTGAAGCTCAGGCCTCTTGTCGATCCATCTGTATCTATCACATGAGTCCCAATATAATTGTAGTCAAATTCATGGATGACGGGTGAGTCGCCTGTGGACTGCTTACCGCCGAAGTAGCACCAGGACATGTCAAAGGGAGAGCCACCGTAGTTACCGTAATAACCCTTGATGTCAAAACCGGATAGATCGGTGAAATCCGCTCCTTCACAGGTCCAGTATCCGTAGGAGTAATACTCGGTGTCCCACAGATAGACGCGAGCCACTGTCGGAGATTCGAGACAGCAGGTATAGAAGTATTCGTCATAGGATCTGCGACTTCCCAGGCCCGAGACTGGAATGGATCCACTCCAGTGGTGAGACTCGAGAAGGTTCCATTCCGTGTCGTACCTATATGAATAAACATCGGTATCAGATGATATCGCCCACGTCCAGGGCTGTGCTTCCGCAAGACAAGCGAAGGCAAGAATAGCGACCGTCAACTCCCGGTTCATGGTCTCTTCTCCGATCCGCCGTACTACGAGCTGCAATACAGCATATTACGGTCGAAGTGACGAAGATGACCTGGTTGAAACCCTCGGTCCGATGATCTGTAGTAAGAACTGTACCAGGAGTGCTTTTCATCAGAACAATATTATGCTCAACGTCGGGGGACAAGCGAAAGTGAGTGTACTGAGAGAGCTGCTTGCAGCCGGGATTGCAGAATCCCGATTCGGCCGGCTGGATAGATAAAAGTGAATGCAGAGCAGCGTTGTGTCTGGATCAAATGATACTCTAAATGCTATCCCAATGGGAATCAGCCGAGAGAGAGCAGCCTCGGGCGGTTCTCGGGACGGGTTCCCCGTTTGATGGAGCTGAACCCGGGAAAAGATGGCGGTCCCACGGGGATACGCAGTCCCCCGGGGACCAGTCGCGCGAGCGTGACGAGCACGTATCCTCGAGTCTGCGAGCACGACGCAGTGACGACCGGGCGTTCCCGGAGGGAATGACCGTTCATACGGATGTTTCTTTCAGGAGTCGTCACTGCTGCCACTTGCCGGTGGCAAGTGGCGGTCCTGCTGAATTCCGGATGGAACCCTCTGATGGAGTGGTTGATCGGGCTCGAACGAGCTGGAAAAGCGCTAGCTCGACAATATTAGCGTCGATTATGGAGGTGACTTCAATCGCATCTCTCCTCCCG
>JAUCPW010000057.1 GCA_030373045.1 Candidatus Fermentibacter sp. | reverse complement strand
CTCCACCGCTCGGGGGGTGCCGCGGTGGCATTCGGGGTTCACGGCGTCCCACTGAAAAAAGTACCACCCGGGCGTCTGGGGGATCGCGAGCCCCGAGCCCGAGGAGTGCAGGGCGGTGATGGTGAAGGGGCCGGCGGGCCCGTAGGTCGCGAGCTGCGCGAAGAACGTGCCGTCTTCGGACTTTACCCAGACGCGGATGTTGCCGGCGGTGGCGTTGTCGCCCCAGTCGGCGGGGGCCGTGACGGTGGCGATCAGGCCGTCGGTATCGCCCGAGAGGGAGAGGGACCGCGGCGCGGACGGGCCCGTCATGCCGACGGGGGCGTCCACGACGGGCAGATGCGGGCCCCAGACACCGACAGACTGCAGGAGCCCATGGACGGCCGTGAGGGCCGTGAGAGGGCCGAACGGGCCCCGCGGGACCTTGATCACGGCGTCGGTACCGACCTCGTTGGTGTAGTTCTGCCACTGCGAAGTGAGGTAAGCAGCGACATCGGCCCACTGTGCGCGGGCCTCGGCCGTGAGGCCGCTCCAGGCCTTCGAGATGACTGCGATCACGTCGCGGGCCTGGACCTGACGGGCGGTGCCGGGATTCCTCACGCTGGAGGGGAGCACGCCGAGCACGGTGAGCCCCTTCCAGTTGCGGAACACGCCTCCGCCGTAGCGGCCGGCCATAGACGTTATGAGAGCGGACAGGGTTACCCTAGCCAGTTGGGGCCTCCTCGGTTTCCGGGGCCTCGATGTTCTCGGGCTCCGGGGGGTAGTTCATGAGGAGCGGGGGCTCCTCTGCCTCCTCGATGGAATCGCCTTCGAGGGAATCCGGGGTGCTCGGGACCGCCCCCAGGCTGTCAACCTGCTGGTCAGTGATGCCGGCGTCGACGGAGTCGGCGCGGAACCACAGGGAGCAGGCCAGCATCACGGCGGCCAGAGCCAGGAAAAGCACCACGACTGCGGACTTCAACGGCTCGACCTTCTTTCCGGGCGTGGTCCGACCGCGGGCCCTGCGGGGATCTCACGTCCAAGTGCATTATGCAAGCCGCGGGCAGTGCGTTGCAACTCTGCCGCTCTGCCTCCGGGCCCCCGAAGCTGGCGAGCGGAACGGATAGGGCCGGGG
>JAUCPW010000056.1 GCA_030373045.1 Candidatus Fermentibacter sp. | reverse complement strand
GAAACATATAGCCTCCCCGGTGGGTCCCATGCGGAGCGCCCGGGCGACGCCCGGGCCTCTTCTCACAGATGCCCCATCCTTTGTAGGATAGCTGCGTGGGAAACGACGCAGTTCACGCAGCCAGGAGGCCGCCTCTCGCGGATTCCCTCAGGCCGTCCAGCCTCGAGGGCATGGTGGGGCAGGCCCATCTCCTGTCGGCCGGGGCGCCCTTCATGCGTGCGCTCCGTTCAGACTCCCTCGGTTCGTTCATCCTGTGGGGCCCCCCGGGGACGGGGAAGACCACGCTCGCCCTCCTGGTCGCGGGGGAGACGAAGGAGTTCTTCGTCCGGTTCAGCGCCGTCACGGGAGGGGTCCCCCTCGTCAGGAGGATCGTCGAGGAAGCCGCCGGGAGGCGGGCTTCAGGTGTCGCCACGCTCCTCTTCGTCGACGAGATACACAGGTTCAACCGGGCCCAGCAGGATGCGTTCCTGCCACATGTCGAGGACGGCACCATCCGCCTCGTCGGGGCGACCACCGAGAATCCCTCGTTCGAGATAAACGCCCCCCTGCTGAGCAGGTGTGCGGTGTACGTGCTCAAGCCCCTCTCCGAGGGCGAACTGCTCGACCTCCTGCAGAAGGCCGCGTCGAGCCCGGAATTCGCGGAGAGGTTCTCCGCCGTCCCCCCCCGCGAGGCGCTGGTTCCCATCGCTTCCGCCTCCGACGGAGACGGCC
Source organism: Candidatus Fermentibacter sp. (assembly GCA_030373045.1). NCBI lineage: Bacteria > Pseudomonadati > Candidatus Fermentibacterota > Candidatus Fermentibacteria > Candidatus Fermentibacterales > Candidatus Fermentibacteraceae > Candidatus Fermentibacter > Candidatus Fermentibacter sp. Next base: position 15,787 of record JAUCPW010000056.1, on the reverse strand, counting down.
GCCGTGCGCTGAACCTGCTCGAACTCGTAGCCGGCACGGCCGGGGAGGCCGGCTTCACGGCCGAGGACGTGGCCGGGATACTCGAGAAGGCGCTTCTCAGGTACGACAAGAGCGGCGAGGAGCATTACAACCTCATCAGCGCCCTCCACAAGTCCCTCAGGTCCGGCGACGTCGACGCAGCCCTCTACTGGCTCGCGAGGATGATCGTGTCGGGGGAGGATCCGCTCTACATCGCGCGAAGGATGATCAGGTTCGCCAGCGAGGACATAGGCCTGGCCGACCCGGGGGCGCTCACGGTGGCCATGCGCGCCGCGGACTCGTACCGGTTCCTGGGCTCCCCCGAAGGGGATCTCGCCCTGGCCGAGGCGGTCTGCTACCTCGCGACCGCGCCGCGATCGAATTCGGTCTACATGGCATGGAAGGCCGCGGTCGACCTCGCCGGATCCTCGGGCAGCCTTCCGGTGCCCCTGGTGATAAGGAACGCCCCGACGCGCCTGATGAAGGATCTCGAATACGGCAGGGGATACCAGTACGCCCACGATGTCGGCGACGGGATCGTGACCCACGTGCACTTCCCGGAGGCCCTCGGCGAACCGGTGATCTACAGGCCTTCGGGATCCGGGCGCGAGGCTGCCATCGCCGAGCGGCTGGCGGCCTGGAGGAGGCTCCGCGAGGAGAAGCGGCGTCTGGAGGGAAGGAGCGGCGAGGGTGGCCGGGGCTGACCCGGGGCCGGCCGCAATCCTGCGCAGGGAGATGGTCGAGTGTCAGATCGCGGCCCGCGGCATAACCGAGCCGTCGGTGCTCGAGGCGATGTCGGAGGTCCCCAGGCATCTCTTCATCGAGGGGGCCGACCTCCGGACCGCCTACGGCGACCACCCCGTCCCGATCCGGTCGGGTCAGACCGTCTCGCAGCCCTTCGTCGTGGCCCTCATGCTCTCGATGGCCTCGCCCCTGGGCGGGAGGAAGGTGCTCGAGATAGGAACGGGCTCCGGCTACCAGACCGCCCTTCTCGCCAGGATGGGCGCCCGGGTGGTCTCTGTCGACGTGCTGCCCGAGCTTTGCATGGAGGCGCTGGCGCGCCTGAGGATGCTCGGCCTGTCGGACTCCGTCTCGGTCATCGCGGCGGACGGCTACTCCGGCTGGGTGCCGGCAGCCCCGTATGATGCGATCATCGTCTCCGCGGCACCGCCGGCGATGCCCGCCGGGCTGCCCGGACAGCTCTCGCAGGGCGGGCGGCTCGTCATCCCCGTCGGGGGTGCATTCCAGCAGCTCGTGCTCGTGGAGAGGACGCCGGAGGGCTTCGCCGAGAGAGCGGGAGATCCCGTGAGATTCGTGCCCCTGGTGCATCCCGGGGGGCGGTGAGTCATTGGCCGGGAGCATCGACACCGCCGCATCGCGGGCGTTCCGGAGGGTCCGGGTGACCGTGGAGGGGGCGCCCGGCGCGGCCGCTCCCTCTGCCGGCGACTTCCGCGTGGTCGTTTCCGACGTCCCCGGGGCAGGCGCCGGGGCGCACCTCAGACTCCCCGCAACAGGCGGGCTGGCCCCGGGTGTGCTGTCCGTGCTCGGCGCCTTCGACAGCCCCGCGATGGCGGCGAGGCTCCTGGCCGCGGCGTCGGCCGGGCTTCTCGCACCGATGTTCGTCCACGTCCTCAACAACAGCCTGGTCGGGCTGATCGGCAACCTGGACCTGGCCGCGATGTACGGATGGGAGGGGGAGGACTCGGCCCGGACCTGCCGCAGTGCTGCGGAAGCGGCGGCCGATCTCTCGGGAAGGCTCGGGGAGCTTTCCTCGGTGTCCGAGGCCGTTTCGGACTCCGCCTCGGGAGCCGGCCCCTGGCTGATGGACGCATGCCGTGCCGCCTGCGGCAGATCGGTGGATGCATCGACGGAATGGCCTGCCTGGGCCGTGTCGTTCTCTCCGGCATGCCTCGGCCTGTCCGCCGCGTGCCTGCTCTCCCTCGGAGGGGCCGGGAGGTTCAGGGCGGCTCCTGCCGGCCGGGGGACCGCCATCGATTTCGAATGGGAGAGGAAGGGTCCGGTCGATGTCGATCCCGCGGTGAAGTCGTTTTCCGTGCCCCTGCTGGTGGCTCTCTCGGCGCTGTCGGCATTCCCGGGCGGCGGGCGGCTCGACGTGCCGGGATGGGGCGACGAATCGGGGACCATGCGGTTCCTCAGGGAGGGTGATCCTTCTGTCTGACAAGCTTCCGGCTTCGGTCAGGGACGCAGTGCTGGGGGTCTTCGAGGACGCGCCCGGCGCAAGGCTCACGGCCGGCGAGATATCTGCGCGTTCGGGGATGGAGGGCCTGGGCGATGCGATACAGGAGATGGTCGCCCTGGGCTACCTCTGCCGCACCGGCAAGGGCCGGTTCACGGCCTGCGGGACCATGGGGCTCCACAGGGGCAGGCTGAGGGTCAGGGCCAACGGCTCGGGCTCGGTGTCGGCCCCCGCCGGCAGGATACTGATCGACAGCGGCAGGATCGGCGGAGCCATCGACGGCGACATCGTCCTCGCAAAGCTCGTGAGGGGCGGCGGGCGCCACCTCTCCCTCCCCGAGGGATCCATCGTCTCCGTGGTCGAGCGGACCAGGAGCGGCGTGAGCGGAGTCCTGAGGAGGGCCGGGGAGGGCTGGATGCTCGACCCGGTCGATCCTTCGCTGCCCCGGGGCATCCGCATCGCCGCCGAGCGGATGGACGGGCTCAGGGAGGGCAAGGTGGTCTGGGGAACCCTGGACCCGCCGGGCAGGAAGGTCACTGCCAGGCTCTCCGGCCTGCTGGGCGACGGTCTGACGCCCTCGGTCTACATGGACGCCATCTGCCGCGATCACGGCTTCTCCGATTCGTTCCCGTCGGAAGTCCTTGCCGCGGCGTCCGGGGCGGCTCTCGGAAGGCCCTCACCGGAGGGCAGGAGGGATCTCAGGGATCTGGCCGTGATCACGGTCGATCCGGTCGACGCAAGGGATTTCGATGACGCGGTCTCGCTCTCCAGGACGCCCGCCGGCTGGCTGCTCGGGGTGCACATAGCCGACGTCGCGGCCTACGTGCCCAGGGGAGGACCCGTGGACCGGGAGGCCGCCGCCAGGGGGACGAGCGTCTACCTCCCCGACAGGGTGATCCCGATGCTCCCCGAGTCTCTCTCGAACGGCGCCTGCAGCCTGGGGCCGGGGGAGGACAAGCTCACCAGGACCGTGATGCTCAGCTACGACCGCTCTGGCAGGAGGCTCTCCTACGAGGTCTTCCCCTCGGTCGTGAGATCGTCGGCGAGGCTCTGCTACGAGGAGGCCCTGCTCGGCATGAGGGGGGCCGGATCGGGACACGCGGCGGCGGACGGCCTCCTCCGCGACATGGCCGAACTCTCCTCCCTGCTCGACAGGGGGCGCGAGTCGAGAGGGGCGCTCGACCTCGGGAGCTACGAGTTCGAGGTGAGGTTCGGTCCGGACGGCTGGCCGTCGGAATTCGTCAGGTCCTCGGACGACGAGTCGCACAGGATGATCGAGAACTTCATGGTCGAGGCCAACAGGGCCGTCGCGGAGATGTGCGGGTACGGCGGCTGGCCCGTCCTGTACCGCGTTCACGGAAAGCCCGACAGGGACTCCGCGGTGCGCCTGCGGACCGAGCTCGAGGCTCTCGGGATCTCGCTTCCCAGGGGCAGGATGCCCTCCTCACGCGACCTGTCGAAACTCCTCGAAGGTGCCAGGTCGACTCCGGCCTTCCCGCTCGCCAGGGAGGCCGTGCTCAGATCGCTGAAGAAGGCCGTCTACAGCGCGGAGGATTCGGGCCATTTCGGGCTGGGCCTCGCGAACTACATGCACTTCACCAGCCCGATACGACGGTATCCCGACCTCGTGGTGCACCAGGTCCTCGGCCGCATCGAGGAGGACGGGAGGATCCCCGCCGGCGGGGACTGGGACGAGGACGCGGCCGGCATGGCGGAGGAGTGCAGCGGCACCGAACAGGCCGCCGAGGACGCCGAGAGGGAGAGCCTGGAGATGATGGCCCTCCTTTACCTTTCGAAGAGGCCCGGCGGCGAGTACCAGGGCGTCGTGAGCGGAGTGGAGGACTTCGGCGTCTTCGTCAGGCTCGCCGATCTTCCCCTGGACGGCCTCGCGCCCGCAAGGCTGCACTACGGCAGGGGATCGCTGCTGGACTCCCTCAGGCCCGGCAGCCGGGTGACGGTGGAGGTCCACTCGGTGGATCCCGGTCTCAGGCAGCTCACCCTCAGGTTGAGGAAGGCGGGGAACGATGCCGTCTGAACGTGTCTATATGGATCTGGCGGCCGACATCTCGGCATGGATGGCCGGAAGGGTGGCGTGCGCGGGCGCGGGCGGGGTGGTGCTGGGCCTGAGCGGCGGGGTCGATTCGGCAGTGTCCGCCTTCCTGGCAGCCAGGGCGCTCGGAGGGGGATCGGTGCTGGCGGTCAACATGCCCTGCGGCAGCGATCCGGTCGACGAGGCCCTGGCATCCGAGACCGCCCGGGCCGCCGGAGTGGGTTACCGGGTCGTGGAACTCGATGCCGCCCACGCAGCCATGGTCTCTGCCTGCGGGCTGGAGGGAGCGCCCGGGATCGTGAAGGCCAACATCAAGCCGCGGCTGAGGATGGCGGTGCTGTACGCCCTGTCCGGGGGCAGGCTGGTCACGGGCTCGGGGAACTACTCCGAATACCTCGTCGGGTACTCGACGAAGTGGGGCGACGGGGCCTGCGACATCGCCCCTCTCGCGAGGCTCTACAAGGACGAGGTCTACGGGCTCGCGAGGGTGCTGGGAGTCCCCCGCGGAGTGGTCGACCGCCCCCCGACCGCTGGGCTCTGGGCGGGGCAGACTGACGAGGGCGAGATGGGTTTCACATATCTCGACCTGAGGCGCAGATTCGAAGGGCATGCCGTCGACCCGGCGGTCGCGGCCAGGATCGACGCGCTCGGCAGCGCCGGGGCGCACAAGAGGGAGCCGATACCGGTCTTCGAAGCGAGGGAGTGGTTCGCAACACATGGCTAGACACGCGCTCTTGAGCTGCTATTCCAAGCAGGACGTCCCGGCGCTCGCCCGAGGCCTCCACGACCTGGGCTGGGTGCTCCACGCATCCGGGGGCACCGCCGGCTGCATCACGGAACTGGGCATCCCGGTGTCGCCCACGGAGGAGATCACCGGCATCTCCTCCATGCTGGGCGGGAGGGTGAAGACCCTCCATCCCGCGCTCCACGCCGGGATCCTGGCGGCCGGCGAGGACCGGGCACGCATGGAGGCCGGGGGAGGCATCGTCTTCGACCTCGTCGCGGTGGACTTCTACCCCTTCTCCTCCCGCTCCGGCATCCCCGGCGACGATCCCTCCGCAGTCGAGCTGATAGACGTCGGCGGGCCCGCCATGGCCCGGGCCGCGGCGAAGAACTACGTCCACGTCATCTCCGCGGCAGGGGGGGACTGCTTCGGGGAGGTTCTCGAAGCCATCGCCGGAAAGCGCGACGATGTCGTGTTCAGGCGTGCGATGGCCTCCCGCACCTTCGACGCGGCAGCCTCCTACGATCTCGCTGTTTCGCTGAAGCTGGCCGAGGGCATCGAACCGGGGCTCCGCTACGGCGAGAACCCCCATCAGGCCGCATGGGTGCATTTCGGCGCCAGGAGGGAGGGCTTCTCGGCCGCCTCGCTCCTCCACGGCGATGCGCTCAGCTACAACAACTACCTCGACGCCTCGGCCGCGTGGAACCTGGTGAGCGACCTGCCTGAGAAGGCGCTCGTCGTGGTGAAGCACGGCAACCCCTGCATCGCCGCGCGCGCCGGCGACCTCGCCACCGCCTGGGAGAGGGCCTTCGCAGCGGATTCCGACTCCCCGTACGGGGGCGTGCTGGCAGTCAATTCCACTGTGGACACGGCCCTGGTGGACAGGCTGAAGGGCCTCTTCCTCGAGCTGGTTCTGGCTCCCGGATTCGAACAAGGAGCTCTCGACAGGCTCAGGACGAGGAAGAAGCTGAGGGTTCTCGGCATGCCGCCGGGTCGCGAGACCGGCCTCCAGATCAGGAGCATCTGGGGCGCCCTGCTCGTGCAGGAACCCGATCCCGGAGCGGCGGGCGACCTCTCCTCCGCCGTGCAGGCCGGCTCGAGGCCGCCCTCGGCCGGCGAGGCGGAGGCGATGGACCTGGCATGGCGGATCTGCAGGACGGTGAAGAGCAATGCCATGGTGGTCTGCGGCCCCGATGCCGCGCTGGGCATTGGTGCCGGCCAGATGAGCAGGATAGAGAGCCTCGACCTGGCCATCCGGAGGGCGGCGGCGGCCGGGCTCGACGTCCGCGGGGCAGCTCTCGCCAGCGACGGGCTGATACCCTTCCGCGACACGGTCGACAAGGCCGCCTCCGCGGGCATCACGGCCATCGTCCAGCCCGGCGGTTCGCTCAGGGACGAGGAGGTCTTCAGGGCGGCCGACGAGGCCGGCATCACGATGCTGCTCACCGGCCGCAGGCACTTCAGGCACTGATCCGGCCGGGCCGGAGGAGGGAGCGGTTTGCCCCCGAGATCATACGTTTATGCGGCAGCAGTGCTGGCCGTCTCCTGTTACGGATCCTCCGGCGGAAGGACCGTGGAGGCGCTGGAGACCGGAGAGGCGCCTGCGGCGCCGGTGTTCGGGGAAGCCGATTCCCTGATGCTGACGGGCAGGTTCGACGAGTCGCTCGGAGCTCTGGCGGAAATCCTCGGAACGATGCCCGGCGAGCGGGATGCGGCACTGTACCGGCTGGTGGGGCTGTTCCACTCCTGCGGCCGCGAAGCCGAAGGCGTGCTGTTCCTCGACAGCCTCGAGGCAGCCTGGGGCTCCCCGCTCGGGGGATGGCAGGCCAGCCTGCTCGACCTGGCCGGGGATTCGATCGGAGCCTCCGCCTGCACTGCCGATCCATACCTCCGCACCTATCTCGGGGGCTTCATCCAGCCACCGGGCGGCCTGGCGACTCCCTCCACCCCGGCCGAGGTCCTGATCCGCCTGCGCCTGGCCCCTCCCGGATCCCTCACTGCCGACCAGATGAAGGCCTGCGCCGACCTGGCGGTCATCTTCCCCGACGCCGCGGAGAGGCTGGCGGAGGAGATGAGGAAGAGGCTCTCCGTCCCGCAGGAGGTCTGGGACCGGGACATGGAGGTGCTGAGGGCTTCCGGCAGGGCTGAGGACGCCGATCTGCTGGCGGTCGCCAGGATGGGTGCCACGCACTGCCTCGACGAGGCGGTTGCGGCGGCCGTCCTCGGTTCCCAGCCCGGGCCTGCTGGGGAGGCCGCGCTTCTGCTGATCTCGCGGGGCTCCCCGGGCTGGAGGACCTCCTGGAGGGTGGCCGACGCGCTGGCCCAGTCGGGGCACACTTCCGAACTGGCCGGCCTCGTCTCCTCCTCGACCGACCCGTGCTTTTCAGCTGGCGCGAGGATGGCCCTGCTGCGGGCGGCCTCGAGGCCCTCGGACCTGCTCGGCCTGTGCGATTCCGTAGACTCAGCCGCGCCCGATTCCCTGAGGGCCAGGACATCACTCTTCCGGGCCAGGGCCCTGAGGGATCTCGACCGCGACGCCGAGGCCTGGAGCGCCTATCTCGATTTCGCCGGCTCCTGGCCGGATCATCCCGCCTCCCACGAATCCGCCTTCCTCGCCGGACGCTACTACGATGCCGAGCAGGACTGGCCGTGCGCCGCAGAGGCCTTCGAGACCGCCCTCGCCGCACCGGGGGAGGGCAGGTACGACGAGAGCTGCTACTGGAGGGGCGGTTTCGCGCGATTCGCACAGGGCGACTCCGATGCCGCCCTCTCCCTCTGGACCGCCGGCTGCTCGGAGTTCGAGTCGGGCTTCTGGAGGGACGAGATGCTCTACTGGAGCGCAAGGGCGACGCCGGCCGGCTCGGCCGGGCGCACGGCGCTCCTCCGCGAGGCTGCCTCCGGGCATCCCTGGGAATACTACGGCCTACTGGCCTCGGACATCCTGGGGGACGGACCGGCCTGGCACCCTTCGTATCCGTCCCTCGACCCGCCTGCCGAGGCGCTGGCGCTCGTCAGGGCGGGATACGGCCGCCTCGCATCGGGTGTGCTGAGATATTCCGCCATTCCGGACACCGTCTCCAGGATCGCCGGCCTGTCGATCCTCGGGGAGCACAGGAGGGCGATCGAACTCTGCGGAGCTCTGGATTCGCGGCTGCGGTACTCCGGCTCCGGCATGCTTCCCGACTCGGTGGCGATCCTGCAGTTCCCCGCCCCGTATTCCGATCTCGTCCACGAGGTGGCCGGGGACCTGTCGACGAGCCCGGAGCTGATAACAGCGATCATGCGCGAGGAGAGCTCCTTCGACCGTCTGGCCACATCCTCCGTCGGGGCCAGGGGGCTGATCCAGCTTATGCCCGGTACGGCGCACGACGTGGCGAGATGGTACGGGCTGCCCGAAATCGCGGGCGCCCAGCTCTACGAGCCCCGGAACTCGATCCGGTACGGCTCCATCTACATCGACAGGCAGTGGGGCGCCTTCTCCGGGGAGCTGCCCCTGATCCTCGCGGCCTACAACGCAGGACCGGGGAACGCCTCCCGGTGGAGGGAGTCCCTGCCCTACACATCCGACCACGAGTGGTTCACCGAGAGGATCACGTACCGCGAGACCCGCGAGTACGTCAAAAGGGTCACCAGGTCATGCTGGATCTATGGGAGGCTGATGGAATGATATCTGCGCTGATGGCATGCGCCGCGCTGTCGGCCTGGACTGTCGAGCCCGCCGAACCGACCCTCCTCGTCTTCCCGCCCTACGGACACTGCATGGGCATCTACAGGGCCGGCACCGACCAGCTCGCCATGCTGCTCGGAGGACTCGTGAGGTTCGACGACCCCCAGGGGCTGGCCTGCGTGAAGCTCACGGAATGGAACAGCCCCGGCGAGGAGGATGACGACGAGCTGGCCGTCTACGGCGTGAACAGCCGCACCGGGCACGTCATCTACAACGCCAACATGTACACGCTAGGGCTGTACGGAGGGAACGGAGCCGGCGACGCCCAGCTCTCGTCCCCCCACGGGATAGCCGCAGACGCATCCGGGCTCGTGGTCGTGGCCGACACGGGCAACGGCAGGGTGGTGGTACTGGAGCGCAGGGGGACGCGCATGCGGGCAAGGGAGTTCATCGAAGGCGGCCTCTCGGAACCCTGGGGAGTCGCCATCGGCGACAGGCATTCCATCTACGTCACCGACAGGGCCCTCGGGACTCTCCTGATCTACGACTCCCCGTCCGATTCGACCCCTTCGACCGTCTCCCTGGATACCCCCACGGGCCTGGCCGTCTACGGCGAAGGCCAGTGGAACGCGCTGGACGAGGATTTCGCCGTCGCCGTGACAGCGGGCGGCACCTCCCTGTGCAGGATCGAGGACGGCGGGGTCACCGCCACAGCCACGCTCGACGACTGCGGCGGATCCGTCTTCAACTATCCGGTCATAGACTACTACGGGAACACCTGGGTCTCAGACAGCATCTCGTGCAGGATCCACAAGTTCGATCCCGATCTCGACTACGTCGCGAGCTTCGGCTCCCCCGGAACCGGTGACAGGCAGTTCGACCACCCCACCGGCCTGGCGATGTGGAGGCGCTACGGGCAGGTGTTCGTAGCCGAGAGGGAGGGGGCCAGGTACTTCTGGGTGGGCACCGACATGGCGCCGGGCGTGCTCTCGGCGACGGGCAGGGGATGCTCCGTCTCCGGGACGCTCTTCGAGAAGTCCATGGTCCTGGCCCAGGTGACCGACGCCTCGGGAACCGCCGTGGCCACGCTCCACAACGGCAGGATGGAGGAGGGCGGCTTCTCCCTCTCCTGGGACGGGACGGACGTGCTCGGCGACCCCGTCCAGGGCGGTACGATGGAGCTGGTCATCCGGATCGAACCCACCTACTCGAGCCGGGGCTACTTCAGCAAGACCTACAGCCAGTCCTTCCAGATGGATCTTGTCGAGGTAGCCGCCCCCGACTCGACCGGACGGTCAGGGAGGCGCAGCTGAGCATCCTCCTCCTCTGCCTGCTGCTGTGCATGTCCGCCTTCTTCTCGGGCAGCGAGTCCGCGCTCTTCAGCCTGGACCACGTCCAGAAGAAGAGGCTCGAGTGCACGCCCGGGGGCAGGCGGGCCCTGGCCCTGCTCCAGAAGCCGGACAGGCTCCTCTCCTCGATCCTCCTGGGCAACACCCTGGTGAACGTGGCCGCCTCGACGGTGGCATCCCTGCTGGTCCTGGAGCTCGTCAGCGGAGACGCCGCCCTCTTGATATCCGTCTTCGGGATGACGTTCCTGCTCCTGATCTGCGGGGAGATCTCGCCGAAAGCCTACGCCACGGTGCACGCCCAGCAGGTGGCGGGATTCGTCTCCGGGCCGCTGACCGTCTTCGTCAGGATGGTATGGGTGGCATCCTCCGCCCTGGACAGGATCAGCCGCGTCTTCGTGAGACCCCCGTCGCACGGCGGACCACGCAAGCTCTCGGAAGCGGAGATCATCTCGCTCCTCGAACTCGGCCACTCCGAGGGCGTGCTGGGGCGTGAGGCCCTCGTGACGGTGTCCCTGCTCTCCCTGGGCGAGCGGCAGTGCAGACAGGCGATGATCCCCAGATCCGAGGTCGTGGTTCTCAGGCGCGAATGGTCCCGCGAGAGGATGCTCTGCGAGGTCATGGCCTCGGGCTACACCCGGTATCCCCTGCTCGAAGGCCCGGGCGACTCCGTAGCCGGCTTCGTCGACTCCAGGGAACTGCTCGCTGGTGACGGATCCGCTCCTGCCATCTATCCCATCCAGCTCCTCCCCGAGAGCTCGCCGCTGGACGACGCTCTGGCGACGCTCCGGGCCTGCGGCGCGGGGATCGGAGCCGTCTTCGACGAATACGGCGACTGGACGGGTCTGCTGACCGTGGAGGACATCCTCGAGTTCGCAGTGTTCCATGCGATGAGCGGCAGGAAGGACCTCCCCGACGGCGTGCACAGGAGGGGGGCCGGACTCGTGATCCCGGGCTCGCTGCGGGTCGAGACCGCCGAGAAGCTCCTGGACGGCGACATGGATCCCGAGTATGCGGAGACCTGCGGCGGGTTCTTCGAGGAGGTCACCGGGCGCATCCCGGCCGTCGGCGACACCCTCGAGATCGGCGGCATCCTCATGAGGGTGCTCACCATGGAGGGCCGCCGGATAGGGACTCTGTTCATAGAGAAGACGGAGGGGGAGGCGCAGTGACGGACTGGATCCTGATGCTGCTGTCGCTTGTCCTGACCGCCTTCTCGAGCGGCACCGAGACCGCCTTCTCGGCGGCCAGCAGGATCAGGGCGCTGGCCAGGGCCAGGGAGGGCGATCCCAGGGCCGCCCGCAGCGTCAGGTTCATGAGGGACCCGGAGCGCTATCTGACGACCACGCTGGTCGGGACAAACATAGGAACGGTCCTGTGCTCGAGCCTGGCCGCCGGCCTGGCCGAGGCCACCGGCAGGCACTGGATCGAGACGGCGTCCGCCGTCTCGGTGGGTCTCACGATCCTCGTCTTCGCCGAGGTCATACCCAAGCATGCGGCCTTCATACACCGCGACTCGCTCGTGGACAGGGCCGCCCTTCCCCTCTCGATGATCAGGACGGTTCTGTATCCCGTCGTCCTCGTCGCAGGGTGGCTCCCCAGGCTCCTCATGGGCAGGGGAGGCTCCTCCAGGTTCTTCGAGAGCAGGGAGGAGGTCAGGTCCTACCTGCATTCCGAGGGGGCGGAGGCCGGCCGGGACGCCGACCGGGTGCTCGACCTGGGATCGGCTCCCGCCGAGAGGCACATGAAGAGCTATGAGGATTATCCCTCCATACCCTCCGACATCTCCCGGGAGGAGGCAGCGAGGGTCGCACTCTCGAGGGATGCCGGATTCATGCTCGTGTTCGAGCCCGGCGGCAGGAACCTCGCCGGGATCGTGCGGACTTCGCTGCTCCTGAGACAGACCGGCGACTGGGACCTGCCGGGGATCATCGAGGGGATCCCCTCCTTCGACAGATCCACCGTTCTCGGAAAGGTCCTCTACGACCTGCGCAGGTCGGGCGCCCCGGCGGGGGTCGTCCTCGGGTCGTCGGGCCAGCCGGCAGGGATGATAGATCCCGACCTGATCGTCGAAGCCATCCTCGGAAGGGCCGTATGCACCAGACCGGAGCCGCTCGGCCGGCTCCAGTGACGGAGGGGGGCTCCTGGTCAGATTCCTGACCCCGGGTACATCCGGCCGGTCCGGTCTCCCGGGACCCTGCCGCGATGCGGACGGCCCCTGCGTGGTGGGCCCGGGATTCGATCCGGGCGCGGCATGCGAGGTCGCAGCGCCTCTGGTAGCGGCCGGGCTGCCCTGGATAGCGATAGCCGGACCGGAGGACGCCGGGGCGTGGCTCGGGGCCGGGGCCTGGGCGGTGCTGCCCCCGGGGCTTCCGCGTGAAACGGTCTCTGCCTATGTCGAAAGCCTCGTCGCCCGGATAGGATCGGCCAGGGAGGAGAGCCCGCTCACGGGCCTGCCCGGCAACGCCAGGATAGCGGCCGTGCTGGGAGCGGCCATCCGGTCCGGCGGGGGCGCCGTGGCCTATGCCGACATCACGGACTTCAAGCCCTTCAACGACTACTACGGCTTCTCGCGCGGCGATGCCGTCATAAGGACCCTGGCCGAATCGCTCACGCGCGCATGCGGAGGGCTCTTCACGGGCCATGTCGGGGGGGACGACTTCGTCTGCGTCGGACCCGGACCCCTGCTAGAACGGGCGATGGCTTCGGCGCGCGAGGAGTTCAGGTCCCGCGCCCCTGCATTCTACTCCGAGTCCGACAGGGCGAGGGGCGGGATAGAGACGCTCGACCGCTTCGGCAGGTTCAGGTTCTTCCCCTTCGTGGACGTCTGCACGGTTGTCCTCGACCTGAAGGCCGGGATGACCCTAGAGGAGCTCGCCGGGGCCGCCGGGGTCGCGAAGCGTGAAAAACGGGGCGACCTCGCTCCGCATACCCTTTCTGAACTCGTCGGGGTCGGTGCCGGAGCTCCCGCAGAGGGCTGCGGCGACGGGCGGCAGGGAGACCCCGGAAGCATCGTGCCTGGATGGATCGGGCTCGTAGACTCCGGAACCCGTGATCATTCCGACGCCAAGGCCGTGCTGGAGGCTGCCGGGATAGCCGGTGACAGGAGGGCTTCGGGCCTCCTCGAGAGCATCCTCGCGAGCGGTCTGCCGGATGGCATACGGAAGAGCGCGGCACTCTCGCTCGGTTCCCTGGCCTGTCCTGGATCGCAGGCGATCCTGGTCGAGTCTCTCACGGACCCCAGCCCCCATGTGAGGACCAGGGCTGTGGAGGCGCTCGCACTCTCCGGATCAGCCTCATCGGCGGAGGCCATTGCGGAGAGGACCGGTGATCCCAGCACCTGGGTCAGGAGGGCGGCCCTGAGGGCGGCAGGGGCGGTGAGGGCGCCCGGGGCGCTCGGAATCCTCGTGGGCAGGCTGGGAATGCCCGAGGACGGAACCCGGAACGACTCGTCGGAGCGCGAGGCGGCCCTGGAGGGCCTGGCTCTCCTCGCCGATCCCGGGGCGATGGGCGTGTTGTCGGAGATGGTCTCCGGAGCACCCCGGCAGAGGACTGCGGCGCTCTGGAAGGCCATAGCCGCATCCGGGGGGGACGAAGGAGCGCTCCTGATAGCCCGCGAGGCGGGACGCGACGGCGGGGCCGCGCAAGCCCTCCAGTGGCTGAATCCGTCGTCCCTCTCACCACCCGTGATGGATGCGGTCGAGGATGCGGCGGCAGGTCTGCTGGGCACCGATTCCACCATCCCGGCCCTCAGGTGCCTCGCCGCCCTCCCCGGCAGGGGCGGGCGGAAGCTGGGAGCTGCTCTCGAGAGGGCTGCCGGCTCGGCGGACGGTCATGTATTCGCATTGATCGTGACCGTGATGGAGAAGAGGGGCATCCCCCCGGGGGCGGGCATGATACTCGCGGCTGCATCCGCCGCGGAGAGCGTCGGAGTGGAACGCAGGAGCGAGGACCTCGCGGCTCTCGCAAGGCTCGCGGCTCTTTCGGGAGCGAGGCCCGGCATAGTGCTCCCCCTGCTGAGGAGCAGGAGGCGCGAGATCGCGGTGGCCGCCGCCCGGGCAGTCCTGATGGCTGCGCGGATGAGGATGGCCGCCCGTGACACGGCGGGAGGAGGTTCCTCCCCGGGCTCCGGTGATGCATCTTAGACATGTCGGATCATGGTCGAACGGCGTATCCGCGCGGACGGTGAAGGGCTGATGAGCACAAAGGAGATCCCCGGCAGAGAGGACGAGCCGGCAGGCCGCTCGAGGCCGCTGTCCATGGCGCCCGATCCCGACGGCAGGAGCCTTCTCTTCAGGAGCATCCCCGTGGCCGTGATGGCCGCCGACGCATCGACCGGTCAGGTCCTCGAGATCAACGACGCCTGCCTCGACCTCTTCGGCACCACGCGCGAATCCGTCCTCGGCAGGACCCTTGTCGAGGCGGGCCTCTCGTTCGTTGTCGACCTCGGGAGGCAGGGCCGTTCGCTCAAGTCAGTGGAGGCCACCGTGGTCGACAGCGCGGGGGCGAGGGTGGTCTGCAGGCTCTACACCGCCTCGGTGCTCATCGACGGTTCCAGGGCGGTCGTAAGCGTCCTGCTCGACAGCCAGATGGAGAAGGCCGTGCGGGGAGGGCGGAAGTCCGAAACCCAGGTCAGGAAAGGACAGGGTCCCGTCGCGCAGAAACCCCTGGCACTCCTCGTGACTCTCGGTGATGCCCCCGAGGGTTCGAGCGGCGAGATGCTCCAGCTCCTGGGATTCGATCTCGTCGCCGAATCCACGGCGCGCATGGTGCTCGAAATCGCACCGCTGGGGCGCCCCGCGGGGGTGGCCGTCATAGACTCGCCCCGCGACCAGTCGGAGGCGGATGCATGCCTCGCGGAGATCGTCAGGACCTGCCCGAAATGCCGCGCCGTCGTGATTGCGGATGCCGGTTCGGGCGTGCGCTTCCCGGGCGGAGGCGCGGCGGTGCTGTACAAGCCGGTGAGCATAAACGATCTGGCGGATTCCATTAACTCAGCTCAGCTGAGTTAATGCGTAGCGCTACAGCGGTTTCCCGAAGGGAAACCGCGAGTGCGCGTGCCGGATCCGCCTCCGCGGATCCGGACCTTCGCCTGCGGCATCACTGCACTGCCGCAGCAGTCTCTGCTCGAGAGAGTGTCAATAACCTTCGGCAACTTCTGAGGAAGTACGCTCCGGGCCTTCTCGCTGCCCGCCCTGCGGGATGAGCCCACGATGGCGGGCAGCTGCCAGGCCCTTCATTTCTGCTGACGCGGAAATGAAGGCGTCGCCAGCTATCTGCCGGAGGCAGATAGCGAGAGACCATCACTCCCGCCATGACGTACGTTTGTTACCGGCTCCGGTGGAGCCGGCAGGAGATCAGGCGGCAGGCTTGATCGGTGGCTTCTGGCTCGAGGAAGTGTTAACAGCCTTCGGCAACTTCTGAGGAAGTGCGCTCCGGGCCTTCTCGCTGCCCGCCCTGCGGGATGAGCCCACGATGGCGGGCAGCTGCCAGGCCCTTCATTTCTGCTGACGCGGAAATGAAGGCGTCGCCAGCATGTTTGCGAAACAAACATGCGAGAGACTCTGAATAGAGCCATGTCTTGCGTTGAACTGCCGGTTCCACGGAGGAACCGGCAGGAGTGAGTATCCAAGGCACTCTCGCGGTTCACCCCTCAGTTTCGCCCCGCGAAACTGATACGTAGCATTTCAGCTGATTCTCGCAGAGAATCTGCGGGTATGCGTGCCGGATCCGCGCACGCGGATCTGTCTCTTATACACATCTGACGCTGCCGACGAGTTCCGAA
>JAUCPW010000055.1 GCA_030373045.1 Candidatus Fermentibacter sp. | reverse complement strand
CGACGGCGAGCGCGAGGACGGGGAGGCGGTTCCACCACAGGCCCGCGGGGGCGAAGAGAGACCACGCGGCGGCGACCGCGCCGAGCGCGAGCAGGAGGAGCCCGCAGCCATCCTCGCGGAGCGCGCGCCGCGACCCCCACGCCTGGGCGAGGCAGGCGAGGACCCAGGCTGCGAGGTCGAGTCGACGAGGGAGGTGCGGGCCCGCGCGGTCGAGGACCGAGCAGAGGAGGAGCGCCGCGGAGAGCGGCGCGTGGGAGGGGGCGTGCCGCGAGGCGATCGCGGCGAGGAGGGCGGCGACGACGGTGAGCACCGGGGAGGGATGCTACCCCACGTCGCCCGAGCGACCCTCCGCGTTGACGTGGGCGACGTCGTTCCCGTCGCAGGACTCCATGAGTGCATCCACCGCCACCATGTCATCCCTGGCCAAGCGCATGACCGTCTCCAGAGGTACTGACACATAGATGGGGTTCGCGTTGTGGAAATCGGCACAATCGTGAACGGAGTGACTTCCATTCGAGCCTCCATTCTACCCCTTGTCGTACCTCTTCCCCGCCCCGAGACGACGGCGCGCCTCCGCCTTGGAGACTCCGACCCCCTCATACGCTTCCACTCGCGCTCGCGGGCGCCCCTCGCGCCGACCACCACCCGCCGAATCCACCCCTCCTCCCGCAGCTTGTCCCGCCACCCCCAGACCGCCGCGTTCCAGCCGCGCTCGCGGATGTCCCGATCGAGCTTGGCGACGACGATCTGTCGATTCTCGTCGTGGACCGCGGACAGACACGCCTCCGTATGGACGACGCCGACGGCCCGCAAATCATCGTCCACGGACGCGAACCACTCCCGCCACCTCTCGGGTATGCCCCGCTCCCCGCGAACGGCGTCCAGCTCCTCCTCGCTCTTGCACACGCAGCAGGACACCATGCAGACCTGCCGCAGCTCGCAGCGCATGGACATCATCGCGGGCCCGCCGCGACGAGGATCTCCCCTACCGCGGCCCTCCCGCTCCCCTTCGAGCTCACCCTCTCCGGTCGCATGACCGACTCCAGGTGAACCCCCTCCCACAGGTCCCCGCCCTCCTCCCGGAGGAGCTCCCGGGCCCGCGGCGTGTCGGCCTGGCTCATCACCACCCGCGCTCCCCGCCGCGCGAGGTCCCAGAACACCCTCGTCACCCGCCGGTCGTCGTCCTCCGACCAGGCGCGCCCCGTGTACGCGGTGAACGTGGCGGACCGCTTCTCGGTACGGGGGGCATGCGGCGGGTCGAGGTAAACGGCGTCGCCGGGGCCGGCGCCCTTGACGCACTCCTCGAAGTCGAGGGCCTGGACGTCCACGCCGCGGAGGGCGACCGAGGCTTTTCGCAGCTCGGAGGGCTCGAAGATCGAGGGGTTCTTGTAGGCGCCGTGGGGCGTGTTGAGCTCGCCCCGGCGGTTGTACCGCATGAGGCCGTTGTAGCCCGTCTTGTTCAGGAAGAGGAAGCGGGCGGCCTGGCGGACAACTTCGTGAGTCGTTCGATTCACTCGATCCCTGTTGTCGTTGAACACGTAGCGAACGGCGGTGTAATACCGCTCCCGCTTCTCCGAAGTATAGTACCCTCGATACTCATCTCGGAGATCATGTAGGTCTCTGATCAGAGGTTCGACCCTATCCCGGAGGACCTCATAGAACTCGACGAGTCCCGGGGAGAGGTCGGCCACGCGGGCGCGGCTCTCCCGCACGTACTGCCGCCCCGGCTCCGCAAACATCGGAAGCTGCTCCGGGCGCATCGAGAAGAAGATCGCGCCGCCCCCAAAGAACGGCTCGTAGTACTCACCGCTGATCTGCGGAGGGAGGAGAGCGCGAACGCGGTCCGCGACCCACCGCTTGCCGCCGACCCACTTGAGGGGCGGGGTGACGCCGATCTGCTCGCTCATGGTCGCCTGTCCTCCGATACCGTTAATGCCGTGAGTGACGTCGAGGTTCATGCCGCGGGGCTCCGCTCGGCCGCGAGTCGCTCCGTCTCCTCCGCGAGGGTACGCTGAAAGAGCGGCCAGAGACGGTTGTCGTGGAGTCCGAGGTGAACGACGGCGACGCCCCACGCCGTCGAATCGAAGGTCGACTCCGACGGGCAGAAGGCGGTGTGATACTGACCGACGTATTCGACCGCGGACTGTCGGGCTCGGGTCACCACCAGCTCCTCAATCACCCCGTCGGGGTCGAGGAGGTGGTCGGCGCAGAGCGCCCAGAGGCTCTCGTACTCGACATCCGCCACCCCGAGTCGGGGGTCATACGTCGCGACAGCCTTCCCCCACTCGACCCTGACCTCCGTCGGAAGAACCGGGGCCCCCACGAACCCCGCGCCCCACCTGTTCGACACCTTGATTCTCGTCTCCATCACACCCTCCTCAGCCTGCACACGAACCTCGCGGGCAGCCGATACCGTCCGCCGTCCGCGCCGTCCACGACCACCTCGTCCCCCTCTCGCTGCACCACCTCACCCCAGCTCGTGGCCGTCGCCTCCGCGGGCTTGCACGGCCGAAGCTCGCCGCCCTCGCCGACCACTACGCCGAACACGGCGCGCATCACGTCGCCCCCTTCGCGGGCAGGGGCTTCCGCGCGCCGGGGAGGGAAGGGCCGAGGTGGATCCCCTTCCCTGCCCGAAAGCCGCGGGCCCTGGCGTCCTTGTCCGGTCGAGGGTCCCGGGGCGGCGTCTTCCTCACCGCCTCCTGCTCCTTGAACCAGAGCTCCGCGTCGTCGGCGCGGAGGTCGAGGTCTGCCGCCGGTCCTCGTCGACTCCGCTCCGCAGCGCGGGCGGTCTCCCGCAGGCCCCGCAGGATCGCCGACACCGCCCCGCGGCGGAAGGCCGCCTTCGCGACGGGACCCCGCTCCACGGCCGAGAGCCGAACGATCTCCGCGTGCGCGAACGCGAACATGTACCGCACGATCTCGACGTCGGAGGGCCTGCCGACGATGACGTACTGCGAGCGGTAGACGGCCCTCGCCGGTCGAGCGGACTCCTGATTCTGCTTGAACCTATTGACAAACGTGTAGCACCCGTAGTGCTTCGAGAGACCGGACACGAGGACCTCCATCCACAGCTCGGTGCGAGATCCGACCCAGAGTGGGTCCGGCGAATCCGTAATGGGCTCAGAACAAGTCGGGTCGGCGCGCTCGATCGTGGCCGTGTCAAGCCTGTACTTCGCGATGATCTCCTCAGCCCGCCGCGTCGCCGCACTAGCCTCCTCGACCGAAGTCGTGCGCCCCGCAAGCGCGAGCAGCTTCTTCACCTTTTCGATGATCGCCTTCGTATCGTCCGTCATCTGTCACCCGTCGAACCAAAAGAGCTGAGGGACGCCCACCGCTCTGCAAACTTCTTCCGTCGCCGGTCCCTCCTGTACGCGGCGAGCATGTCACCTCGCAGTCCGGCGTACAGCGGGAATCCCCGGCGAAGCAGCTCCGAAATGTCCTCCGCAGTAGGGACCCCGAGAACCGCACGATGCCTCCAGTTAGAAACGCTGAGATTGACATGGAGCTCGGCAAGTTCGCGCGCGAACATAATGATTCCATTCGACACCGTACCGAAGTCGAGCGCGATCGACCTCGCCAATCGATCGCGCTCCCTCCGCCGCTGCCTCGCAAGTTGTCGACGCCTCCGGTGCACGACACTACCCATGCCCGATCACCCCCTCCGCCCGTTCGAGGTCCTCACCCCGCTCGATCCTCGCCGCGAGCTGCTCGTGGACGTCGGCCAGGTTCACCCACCCGTCCCGGCGGAGCTTCGCCCCGAGCTCGCGGACCCAGGCCGCGATCGACGCGCGGTCGTCCGGGGATACCTCGGCGGGGCCTTGGACCGCGTGGGCGAGATCGGTCGAGGCCTGGATAATGCTCACGTCGTCTCCTCCTTCCCGTCCGCGCGCCATCGCGGAGCGGCGGGGTGGAGCTGGCGAACCAAGTCCGCACACCAACGACTGTCTCTTATACACATCTCCGAGCCCACGAGACAGCG